>CALMPQ010000255.1 GCA_937872005.1 uncultured Propioniciclava sp. | reverse complement strand
AGCGGGTCGACCTCGGGGAACATGTTGAACGGGAACACCGACTCCTTCGCCCCGAAGTACGGCACGTGCCGCTTCACCAGGTCGAGCGAAGCCAGCGACTCCCCCAGCATGAGCCGGGTCGCCAGCGAAGCCATGTTCACGTCACACACCTTCGACACCAGCGGCACCGTGCGGGACGCCCGCGGGTTGGCCTCCAGCACGTAGACAACCCCGTCCAGAATCGCGTACTGGATGTTCATCAGGCCGACCACGCCCAGCTCGATCGCGATGCGGCGCGTGTAGTCCTCGATCACGGCGAGCTGCTCGTCGGGGATCGTCACCGACGGCACCAGGCACGCCGAGTCCCCCGAGTGGATGCCCGCGTACTCGATGTGCTCCATCACCGCGGGCACGAACGCGTCGGTGCCGTCGCACACGGCGTCTGCCTCGCACTCCAGCGCGTTCTCGAGGAACCGGTCGATCAGGATCGGCCGGTCCTTGGTCACGCCGACCGCCGCACCCATGTAGCGGCGCAGGTTCTCCTCGTCGTGGATGATCTCCATGCCCCGACCGCCGAGCACATAGCTCGGTCGCACGATGACCGGGTAACCGATCTGGGACGCCGCGGCCACGGCCTCGTCGGTGGTCACCACCATGTCGGCGGCGGGCATCGGGATGCCGAGGCGGTCCATCATGGCGCGGAACTGGTCGCGGTCCTCGGCCAAGTCGATCGTGTCGGGCGAGGTGCCGATGATCGGGACGCCCGCCTCCTGCAGCGCGCGGGCGATGTTCAGCGGGGTCTGGCCACCGAACTGGCACACGACGCCCTCGGGCTTCTCGCGCTCGACGATGGCGAGCACGTCCTCGACCGTGAGCGGCTCGAAGTAGAGCTTGTCGGAGGTGTCGTAGTCGGTCGACACGGTCTCGGGGTTGCAGTTGACCATGATCGTCTCGAAGCCGGCATCGCGCAGCGTGTACGCGGCGTGCACGCAGCAGTAGTCGAACTCGATGCCCTGCCCGATGCGGTTCGGGCCGCCGCCGAGCACCATGATCTTCCGCTTGTCGCTGACCGGCTTGGGCGCGGGCAGGGGGTTCTCCCGCTCGGCGGCATACGTGGAGAAGTAGTACTCGGCCCCCTCGACACCGCTCACCGGCACGGCCTCGTAGCGCTGCACGATGCCGTCGGCGATGCGACGCTGGCGCAGCTCGGTCTCCCCCACGCCCAGGGTGCGGGCGAGGTAGGCGTCACCGTGGCCCAGTTCCTTGGCCTGGCGCAGCACGTCGGTGGGCAGCTCGGCGAGCCGGGAGGCATACGCCTCCACGGCGGTCTCGGCGGCGAGCATCTCGGCCATCTGCTCGATGAACCAGGCCTTGATGTGGGTGAGCTCGTGCAACTGTTCGACGGACGCCCCGGCCCGGAGCGCCTCGTACATCAGGTACTGGCGGTCCGACGACGGCTGCTCGAGGCGGGCCAGCAGCTCGTCCAGGCCCAACTCACGGAAGGCGGGCACGCCGAGCCCGAGGCGTCCGTTCTCGAGGCCGCGGATCGCCTTGCCGAACGCCTCCTTGTAGTCCTTGCCGATGCTCATGACCTCACCGACGGCGCGCATCTGGGTGCCCAGCTTGTCGACCGCGCCGGGGAACTTCTCGAACGCCCAGCGCGCGAACTTGGCGACGACGTAGTCGCCGTCGGGGGTGTACTTGTCGAGCGTGCCGTCGCGCCAGTAGGGGATCTCGTCCAGCGTCAGGCCGGCGGCGAGCAGCGTCGAGACCATCGCGATCGGCAGGCCGGTCGCCTTGGACGCCAGCGCCGAGCTCCGCGAGGTGCGGGGGTTGATCTCGATGACGACCAGGCGCCCGGTCTCGGGGTTGTGAGCCAGCTGCACGTTGGTGCCGCCGATGACGCCGATCTCGCTGACGATCTTGTGCGCCGTCGCCTCGCAGCGGGCCTGCAGCTCGGGACTGATCGTGATCATCGGGGCGTTGCAGTAGGAGTCGCCGGTGTGGACGCCCACGGCGTCCACGTTCTCGATGAAGCAGACGCTGATCATCTGGTTCTTGGCGTCGCGGATGACCTCGACCTCGAGCTCCTCCCAGCCCAGGATCGACTCCTCGACGAGGATCTGCGTGATGGGGCTGGCCTGCAGGCCGCGGAACGCGATGGTGTTCATGTCCTCGTCGTCGTAGACGAAGCCGCCGCCGGTGCCGCCCATCGTGTAGGCGGGGCGCACGACCATCGGGTATCCGACCTCGGCGGCGAAGGCGAGGGCGTCCTCGACGGTCTCGACGGTCTTCGAGCGTGGCATGTCGACGCCGATCTCGGCCATGGTGCGCTTGAAGGTCTCGCGGTCCTCGCCGCGCTCGATGACGTCCTGGGTGATGCCGATCATCTGCACGTCGTGGGCGTCCAGGATGCCGGCGCGGTCGAGCGCCGTGGACAGGTTCAGGCCGGTCTGGCCGCCCAGGTTCGGCAGCAGCGCATCCGGCTTGGACTGCTTGATGATCGCCTCGAGTGTGGGCACGTTGAGCGGCTCGATGTAGGTCTCGTCGGCCATCACCGGGTCGGTCATGATCGTGGCCGGGTTGCTGTTCACCAGCGCCACCTCGTAGCCGAGCCCCCGCAGCGCCTTGCAGGCCTGCGTGCCGGAGTAGTCGAACTCACACGCCTGCCCGATGACGATCGGCCCTGAGCCAATGATGAGGACCTTGTTGATGTCGTCGCGCTTGGGCATGCATAACTCCTTGCTTGCAGGCGGGCCGCCGTCCACCCTAACCCGTCCGGGCGCTGGGGTGCTCCCCTGTCCGGACGCCGACCCTTCAGCCCGTCACCACCCGCTGGATGCCGTCGGCGAGGGCCGAAGCGGCGGCGTCCCGGTTCTTCTGGCCGGTCAACAGGGCGACGTCCTTCGGGTTCTTGAGATTGCCCAGCTCGACGAGGATGCCGGGGGCGTCGATGGGGGCGTCGGGCGTCCCCTTGTAGTTGGCCGGGGGCAGGGGGCTGCGCTTGCGCAGGGACTGCGCCATCGTGAGTGCCGCCGTGCGGGAGCGCTCGGTGAGCGCCTCGCCGCCGGCCATCGCCACCGGGTGGATGATGTGGAAGCCCCGCTTCGACTCGGCGTCGCCATCACCGTGGATCGACACCACCAGGTCGGCGCCCGCCCGGTTGGCGATGCGGGCGCGGTCGTCGTTGCACGGGCCGAGCGACGCGTCGTCACCGCGGGTGAGCACCACGGTGGCCCCGCGAGCCCGTAGCTGCGCGGTCAGGTTGCGCGCGATGACGTGGTTCAGCGTGTGCTCGGGGGTGCCGTCGAGCGCCTCGGTGCCCGAGGTCTAGCAGGGCCGGTTGCCGACGATCGGCATGGCGATGATGTGCCCCGACACGGCGGGGCTGTACACCCCCGCATGCCCCGGGTCGACCACGATGGTGCGCCCGGACAGCTTGCCCTTCTTCGTGGGCTCCAGACGGACGCCGTCGGCTGCGGGCCGCTCGAACGGCGCCTCGGGCACGGGGGACGGTGCGGAGCCACGGCTCGTCGACCGCAGGGAGGTGACCAGGTCGATCGCCGCGCTGCACCCGGTCAGCGTGATGCAGGCCGCCA
>CALMPQ010000254.1 GCA_937872005.1 uncultured Propioniciclava sp. | reverse complement strand
CGATCTGCCCTCGGCGCTCGCAACGCAGGCTGTCGGCGCTCGGAACGCAGGCTCTCGGCGGTTACTCGGCCCGGGCGAAGGCCTTGTCGGTCAGCACCGCGTCGGCGAGGCCGGCGAGGTAGCGCTCGGCGTCCAGGGCGGCGGAGCACCCGGTCCCGGCTGCGGTGATCGCCTGGCGGTAGGTGTGGTCGACGAGGTCACCGGCGGCGAACACGCCGGGCACCGAGGTGGCCGTCGACCCGGGCTGCACCAGGACGTAGCCCTCGGCGTCCAGGTCGACCTGGCCCTTGACCAACTCGGAGCGGGGGTCATGGCCGATCGCCACGAACACGCCCTGCACCTCGAGGTCGCGGGTCTCGCCGGTCACGGTGTCGCGCAGCGTGATCGACTCGACGGTCTTGTCGCCGTTGATCGACTCGACGACCGAGTTCCAGGCGAAGTCGACCTTCGGGTCGTTCTCGGCGCGCGCGGCCATGATCTTGGACGCGCGCAGCTCGTCGCGGCGGTGCACCATCGTCACCGAGGTGCCGAAGCGCGACAGGAACGTCGCCTCCTCGACGGCCGAGTCGCCGCCGCCGATGACGGCGATCGGCTTGTTGCGGAAGAAGAAGCCGTCGCACGTCGCGCACCAGGAGACGCCCTTGCCCGACAGCTTGTCCTCACCCGGGACGCCGAGGCGGCGGTAGCCCGACCCCATGGCGAGGATGACGGCCTTGGCGCGGTACTCGTTGCCGGCCGCGTCGGTGACGACCTTCACGGGGCCGGTGAGCTCGACCGAGGTCACGTCGTCCTCGACCAGCTCGGCGCCGAAGCGCTCGGCCTGGGCCTTCATGTTCATCATCAGGTCGGGGCCCATGATGCCCTCGGGGAAACCGGGGAAGTTCTCGACCTCGGTGGTGTTCATCAGCGCACCACCGGCGTCGACGGCCCCGGTGAACACCAGCGGCGCCAGCGAGGCGCGGGCCGCGTACACGGCGGCGGTGTAGCCGGCAGGGCCGGATCCGATGATGATGACTTCGCGGACGTCGCTCATGGTTACCTCTTCGATCGTGGTCGCCGACCAGCCTAGTGACCGGCGCGGCACCTGCCACAACCGCCCACGGCGTCCGGCTATTCCGCTAGGGGCTGACCCGGATCTCGTGGATCGAGCCCACGTAGTTCGCGCCGTCGCGCGGCATCGCCGTCAGGTACACCAGGAGCCAGCGGGTCTCGATGGTCGCGTCGAGCTTCAACTCCACCGCCCCGGTGGAGGACGTGAACCCGTCGATGCGCCGCCACTGGGACTCGGCGTCCATGGGCGCCTCGGTGGCGGCCGGGTCGGCCGGGACCCGCACGTCGGCGGTGGTCGGGCCGGGGCCGACGTCGACGGTCACCCAGGTCACCTTCTTGACCTCGCCGAGGTCGACGACCACGCCCGCGCCGGGCTTGCGGCCGTTGAAGTTGGCCGAGCGGCCGTAACGCTCGGTGGTCCAGGCGGTGGAGGGGTCGCCGTCCATGACGTAGCGGACCTGGTCGGGGTTCTCCCGCCCGTCGCCGCCGTCGCCGGCGGGGTCGAAGTCGCGCGCCGACACCAACGCGTAGGGGGCCGACGGAGCGGGCGGCACGGCCCGCGACCGGTTGAACTGGTTCACGAACACGCCGGCCAGCGAGGCGATCAACACCACCGCGAACACCCCCAGCAACACGGCCTGCCACCGTCGCGGCGGGTCCTGCGAGGGGGCCTGCTGCGAGACGGTCGTCGTCGAGCGGGGCGGCGGGATGGGCGTGAAGGGCTGCGAGGGCTCATCCTCGACGTCGTCGATGTCGTCGAGCCAGAAGGCCTGGGTCGAAATCTCCTCCGCCGCGTCGGGCACCTCGCCCTCGGACGGGGAGACACCCCACGGCGAGGCGGGACGGTCGTCGGCCCGGGTGCTCAGCGGCCCGGTCGCCTCCTCCTGCCAGACGACGGTGGCGTCGTCCTCGTCGTCGTCGGCGGCGGGCACTGCTGCCGCGGCCGGCACCGGCTCGCTCAACTCGGTCGCGCCGAAGGCGCCGGCGGCGAGCGGGGACGCCAGCAGGTCGCTGCGCGGAGGCTTGGGCGCGGTGATCCGGACGTGCTCGATCGGGTAGCGCAGCCGCGTCTCGAGCAGGCGCGCCCCGTCGACGGCGCCCAGCACCGACGACAACGCCACCGCGATGTCGGACGCCGTCTCCAGCCGCGTCGCCCGCCCACGGGGGGCGGGGGAGAGGATGCGGTCGACGATGTCGGACAGCTCCAGC
>CALMPQ010000253.1 GCA_937872005.1 uncultured Propioniciclava sp. | reverse complement strand
TCAGCTGTCCAACCGCCACCAGCTGACCCGCTGGGCGACCGACCGCAAGCTGGTCTGAGTCGGCGGCGTCCGGACATGCGAAACGGCCCCGGGGCGAACCCCGGGGCCGTTTGCGTGATGTGAGGTCGTGCGATCAGGCGCGACGGTTCTTGGTGATGAAGCCCCAGATGACGAGCACCAGCAGCGAGCCGAGGATCGCGATGATCCAGGTCTGGAGGTTGAAGAAGCCCTCCAGGCCGACGTTGAAGACCGCGCTGCCGATGAAGCCGCCCAAGAGGGCACCGACGACGCCGAGAACGAGGGTGGCCAGCCAGCCGCCGCCCTGGTTACCGGGCATGATCGCCTTGGCGATGGCCCCAGCGAGGAGGCCCAGAACAATCCAACCAATGATTCCCATGGGCAAGACGTTAGCCGCACCAAAAACGTATCCGCTAGCCACACGCCGTATCTTCCGGGTTCAATCAGGTGCATTCCGGAACTTTCGGGGTCAGAGCAGGGGGCGCAGGGGCGCGATGATCGCCTCGGACACCTTCGCGGCCAGCGGTCGGCCCTCCCACTCCTCGAGTGTCAGTTCGCGGCAGTTGCCCAGGTCCATGGCGAAGATCTCCTCCATCATCCCGGCGATGTCGTTGTCGAGGATCTCGGCGTTGAGCTCGTAGTTGCCCACGAGGCTGAGCCGGTCGATGTTGGCCGTGCCGATGGTCGACCAGACGCTGTCGATGGTGGCCGTCTTCGCGTGCACCATGGCGTTCTGGTAGAGGAACAGCCGGACGCCGCGGCTCAGCAACGCGTGGTAGGAGACCCGGCTCAGCCAGTCGGCGACGACGTGGTTGGACTCTGCGGGGACGATGATCCGCACGTCCACCCCGCGCTCGACCGCCTCGACCAGGGCGAAGACGAGGTCATCGTCGGGGATCAGGTAGGCGTGGGTCAGCCAGATGCGGTCGCGCGCCTTGTCGATCGCTTCGAGGTACATGTAGCGGATCGGGTACACGCCCAAGCTGGGCACGTTGCGGGCCAGCGTGATCGGGGACTCCCACTGCCGTTCCTCCGGCTGGGGCAGCGACGTGTGGTGGCGCGACTTGGTCTGGTTCCAGTAGTCGACGAACGCGTTCTCGAGGTCGGCGACGGCGGGGCCGACCAGGCGCATGTGGGTGTCGCGCCAGCGGGTCGCGTACTCGGAGCCGATGTTGTAGCCGCCGAGGAAGCCCACCTCACCGTCGACGACGAGCACCTTGCGGTGGTTCAGCCCGGGCGCCCGCACGGGGAAGCCGCGCAGCCCTGTCCACGGCCGGTGACGCAGCACATGGATGCGCGGGTCGAAGGTGAAGAAGGGCTGGGGCACCACCAGGTTCGCGAACCAGTCGTAGACGAGGAACACCTCGACGTCCCGCTCGGCGGCGTCGGTGACGGCCTTCTTGAATCGCTGGCCGGTGCGGTCGGCCTTCCAGATGTAGGTCTCCAGCAGCACGGTGTGCTCGGCGCCGTCGATCGCCTGGATCATGGCGTCGTACAGGTCGCGGCCCTTGGTGTAAACCGTCACCTCGGTCTCGTCGGCGGGCATCGTCTGGGGCGGCGCCGTCGGGAAGGACACGTGGTGCCGGTTGCGGCGTCGGCGCCGGTCGGCGATCATCAGGGTGGCGATGACCCCTGCTTGTGCCGTGGCCAACCCGGCGAGTCCCCACCGCACTGCCGTCCGCACCCCACCGATCACCATGGGCACACCCTAGTGGACCCCTGCGCGCCAACTAGGCTGGCCGGTGCCATGACAGACCTGCCCGACCTCTTCTCGTTCGCCGCCGAGCCCGACGAGGCGCCGCCCGCCCCCGTCCTGCGCGCCCGACCGGACGCCGTGGGTGCGGCCGACGCGTCCTCCGCGGCGCGGGAGGGGCGCGAGCCGAAGCGGCGGCGTCCGAGTGCCGAGGAACTGCTGGAGGGGTTGAACCCGCCGCAGAAGGAGGCCGTCATCCACGAGGGCTCGCCGGTGCTGGTGGTGGCCGGCGCCGGGTCGGGCAAGACCCGCGTGCTGACGCGCCGCATCGCGTGGTTGATCGGGCAGCGGAACGTCCACCCCGGGTCGGTGCTGGCGATCACGTTCACGAACAAGGCGGCCGCCGAGATGCGGCACCGCGTCGAGGAACTCGTCGGCAACCGGGCGCGGCTGATGTGGGTGTCGACGTTCCACTCGGCCTGCGTGCGGATCCTTCGCGCCGACATCGACCGATTCGGTATGTCGCGGACGTTCTCGATCTACGACGACACCGACTCCAAGCGGCTCATGTCACTGGTGTGCCGCGACCAGGGACTCGACCCCAAGCGCCACCCGGTGCGCACCGTGATGAACGCGGTCTCGAACTGGAAGAACGAACTCGTCGACTTCGAGTCGGCCCGCCAGCAGGCCGGGGGCGGCAACGACGCCATCTATGCCGAGGCCTACAGTGAGTACCAGCGCCGCCTCGTCGCGGCCAACGCGCTCGACTTCGACGACATCATCATGACGGCGGTCCACCTGCTGCAGGCCAACCCCGACCTCCGCGAGAAGTACCGGCGCCGGTTCCGG
This sequence comes from uncultured Propioniciclava sp., assembly GCA_937872005.1. GTDB lineage: Bacteria > Actinomycetota > Actinomycetes > Propionibacteriales > Propionibacteriaceae > Propioniciclava. Next base: position 1,604 of record CALMPQ010000253.1, on the reverse strand, counting down.
CACGTGCTGGTCGACGAGTACCAGGACACCAACCACGCCCAGTACGTGCTGGTGCGGGAACTGTGCGGCGCGTCGTCGTCCCCTGAGCTCGTCGAAGGGATTCGACAGGCTCAGCCGCCGGAGGGGGAGCAGGAGCCGCCCGAACTGCTCGTGGTGGGCGACTCCGACCAGTCGATCTACGCGTTCCGGGGCGCGACCATCCGCAACATCCTCGCCTTCGAGGAGGACTTCCCGGGCGCCCGGACCATCCTGTTGGAGCAGAACTACCGCTCGACGCAGACGATCCTGACCGCGGCCAACGCGGTGATCGAGCGCAACGAGGGGCGTCCGGCGAAGAAGCTGTGGTCGGACGCCGGCGACGGCGACCTGGTCACCGGCTACGTGGCCGACACCGAGCACGAGGAGGCGCAGTTCGTCGCCACCGAGGTGGACCGGCTGGTCGACGACGGCGCGAAGTACTCCGACGTCGCGGTGTTCTACCGCACCAACGCGCAGTCCCGCGCGTTCGAGGAGGTCTTCATCCGGGTCGGGCTGCCGTACAAGGTGGTCGGGGGCGTCCGGTTCTACGAGCGCCGCGAGGTGCGCGACGCGATCGCCTACCTGCGGGCCATCGCGAACCGGGCCGACGACGTCAGCGTGCGCCGCATCCTGAACGTGCCCAAGCGCGGCATCGGCGACCGGGCCGAGGCCATGGTCGAGGCGTTCGCGGCCGAGCACCGCATCCCCTTCGGTGAGGCGCTCGACCGGGTCGACGAGATCCCCGGGCTGGCCCCGCGCTCGGCCAAGCTGCTGGTGTCCTTCGCGACGATGATGGCCGAGCACCGCCAACTGGTGGCCGACGGGGTGAGCGCCGACCGGATCCTGAGCTCGATCCTGACCGCGTCGGGGTACACCGACGAGTTGGAGAACTCCGAGGACCCACAGGACCAGACGCGGCTGGAGAACGTCATCGAGTTCGTCAGCGTCGCCGGCGAGTTCGTGGCCGCGGCGCACACCGAGGACGTCGGCCCCGGCGAGTCGGGCCTGCTCGGCTCACCCGAACCCGACGACTCCCTGCCGGCGTTCCTGGAACGGGTGGCGCTGGTGGCCGACTCCGACCAGATCCCCGACGCCGACGGGGACGACCGGGGCGTGGTCACGCTGATGACGCTGCACACGGCCAAGGGGCTGGAGTTCCCGGTCGTGTTCCTGACCGGCTTCGAGGACGGCATCTTCCCGCACATGCGGGCCATGTCCGACCCGGCCGAACTGGCCGAGGAGCGCCGCTTGGCGTACGTCGGCATCACGCGGGCGCGGCAGCGGCTCTACCTGACGCGGTCGACGGTGCGGGTCATGTGGGGCCAGCCGCAGTACAACCCGGAGAGCCGATTCATCCGCGAGATCCCGGCGCACCTGGTCGACTGGCGCAAGCTGGGCAGCCAGGTCGGCGGGTGGGCGTCCGGCGCATCGCGGCGCAGCGAGCAGTCGTGGCGCAGCACGGTCGGGTTCGGTGCGAAGCCGGCGGCCCCCAAGGTCGTCGCGGCGCTGGGCACGGGCGACAAGGTGTTGCACACCACGTTCGGCATGGGCCGGGTGACAGCGACCGAGGGCGCGGGGGAGAAGCT
>CALMPQ010000252.1 GCA_937872005.1 uncultured Propioniciclava sp. | reverse complement strand
GCCCCACGGCCGCCCCGCCGGGGCCGAACACCAACCCGACCCCCCGGACCCCCGCCGCGCACACCAGCGCGACCAGCGCCAACCGCGGCGCCGTCCGGCGCACCCGGGGCCCAGCCGGTACGAGGCCCAGCCGCCCCAGACCCTCCGACGCCCCGGGCACCAGCCACCAGGCCGCCAGCGCGGCGCACAACGCGGCCAGCCAGGCCATCACGTCCACCGCCCCAGCAGCGCCCAGGCCGGCCCCCGCTCCTCCAGCCCGCCCACGCCCCACGTCGCAGCCGGCACCGCCGACACCAGCCCGTCCGTCCCGGCCACCAGCACGGCAACCTGCTCCACGAACCGCCGACCGGACCGGTCCCGCCGGACGTGGACCACGGCGTCCAGCCCGGCGGCGGCCTGGGCGTGCAGGGCGTGCCGCGATAACCCGCCCAGGGCCCCGAGGGCCTCCAGCCGCGCGGGCACCGCGCCCGCGCTGTTGGCGTGCACTGTGCCGCACCCGCCCTCGTGGCCGGTGTTCAGGGCCGCCAGCAGGTCGGCTAATTCGGCCCCGCGCACCTCGCCGACGACCAGGCGGTCCGGGCGCATCCGCAACGCATTGCGCACCAGGTCGGTGAGGGTCACCCCGCCGACCCGCTCGGCATTGGCCGTGCGCCCCTCCAGGTGCACGACGTGCGGGTGGTCGGGGTTGAGCTCACGGGAGTCCTCGACGACCACCATCCGTTCCGACGCCGGCACCAGCCCCAGCAGGGTCGCCAACAACGTCGTCTTCCCCGAGCCGGTGCCGCCCGACACGAGCAGCGCCGCCCGGCCAGCCACCAGCCCGCGCAACAACCGAGCACCCGAAGCGCTGAGCGACCCCCGCGCCACCCATTCCTCGAGCGTGAACCGCACCCGCGCCGGCACGCGCAGGGAGAGACACGTGCGGCCGGCGATGCAGGCCAGCACCGCGTGCACGCGCGTCCCATCGGGCAGGCGGGCATCCACGAAGGGGGACGCGTCGTCCAGCCGGCGTCCCACCAGCGCCGCCAGCCGCACCGCCAACCGACGCACGGCCTCGTCAGACTCGAACCGCACGCCCGACAGCTCCAGACCACCCCCGCGATCCACCCACACCTCCGAAGCGCCGTTCACCAGGACGTCCGTCACCCCGGGGAGCCGCAGCAGCTCCTCCAGCGGCCCCGCCCCCTGCGACTCGCGGCGCAGGGCGTCCACGGTCTCGAGCACGGAGGCGTCACTCACGACGTAGCCCAGCCACGCCAGCGCCTCGGCCACCTCGGCCGGGCGGGCCGGCAACCCCAACGCGCTCAGCCGCGCGCGCACCTCGTCCAGGTCAATCGCCATCACGGGCCTCCTGCCAGACGCGGTCCAGAACCTGCGCGACCGCCCGCCCCCACCGGGAGCGGCCGCGCCCCGGTGGCTCGCCCGCCTCGGCATCGGCCGCGACCCGACGGTCGGTCGGCACCTCACCCCACAGCGGCAGCCCGAGCGCGTCGGCGACCACCACCCCGGGCGGCCCACCCGCAGCCAGGCGAACCACGACCCCGGCGACCCGCGCATCCAGCTCGTCCCCCACCCGCGCGGCTGCCGCCACCGCCCGGACGCCGACCCCGGCCGCCAGCACCGTCGCCTCGGCCCCTCGCACCGCCTGCCGGGCTGCCGGCACGACGCTGCGCCCTGCGTCCAGCACCACGAGGTCGTGGTGGCGGCCGAGCGACCCCAACACCGCGTGGACCGACTCGGCGGTCAACACACCCGCGTCCGGCCCACGACCCATCGCCACCACCGTCACGCCCTCCACCACCGGCAACACACCCCGCACGTCGCCCACCTCGCCGCGCGCGCCGAGCAGCCGCGGCCACCGCCAGCCGGGCACCCGCTCGGCGCCGAGCACGAGGTCGACGCCGCCGCCGAGCGGATCGAGCTCGACCAGGGCCGAGGTCAGGCCACGCCGCACCCCGGCGAGCGCCAAGCCCGCCGCCAGCGTCGACGCGCCCACCCCGCCCGAGCCCCCGACCACCGCGACCGTCCGCGTGGCCGACCCGGCGTCGGCCGCCAACACCCCCGTCAGCCACGCCACGCCGTGCGGCAAGGGGATCACCTCGGCGCCCAGCGGCATCGACCACGTGCCCAGCTCGACCGGGTCGAACCCCACGACGTACACGTGCGGGCGCCGCCTCGGCCCCACGGACGCCAACCCCGCGGCCCGGTCGCCACCCACCAGCACCACGCGGGCCGACGCCCACCGCACCAGGGCCTCCTCCACCCCCGTGACGACCGCCACCCGGAGCCCCAGCGCCGCGGCGGTCGACTCCACCGCATCGCGGACCGGCCCGTCGTCGGTCACCAGCAGGACCTCGTCATCCGTGTTCACGCCCAGACCTTCGGCGCCCGACCCCGAATCCACGCAACCGATCGGCCGCCTGTGGAGAACTCGCCCCCTCCATCCACATTCCACCGAAGCCCTTGACATACGATCGGGCGCATGACCGCATCGAGCCAGCCGGCCTTCCCCCAGGCCGCCCTCCAGTGGCTGGCGCCCGACTCCCCCACCGGTCGGGTCCTGCTGCTGGGTCGATCCGCAGCCCCGATCGGCGCGGCCCTCGCCCGCACCGGCGCGAACTTGGTGGCCTGCGACGCGAGCCGGGCCGGCGTCCGGGCGCTGCTCAACCGGGCCCCGCGCGCCCTCCCCACTGTGGCGGCACCCCACCAACTCCCCTTCGCCCCGATGTCGTTCGACGCCGTCCACGTGCACCAGTCCCTGCACGCCCTCGACACCGAGGCGCTGGCGTCCATCGCCCGCGTGCTCGCCCCGCAGGGTCATCTGGCCGTGAGCTACACCGTGCGCGACGACTCGGTGCCGTGGGTGCGCCGCCTCACCGCACTGCTGCGCGATGTCGACCCCGACGCCATGAAGGGCGCCTACGGCACCGAGAGCATCGACAGGCTCGCGGCGTCCCCGTTCTTCGGCACCATCGAGGAGCGGAGCCACCGCCTGTGGGTCCCCATCAGCCGCGTCGACCTGCTGGGCATGGTGGCCCGTCGTTTCCCCGACCTCGAGCAGGACCGCCTGAGCCGCCTCATGGCCGACGTCGGCGAGCTGTACGAGACCTCGGCGCGGGTGCCGGAGCCGCTCCTGCTGCCCTATCGTGTGGCCTGCTGGCGTGCCGGCGTCGACCACACCGAGTTCACCTCACAACTCGATCCGCGCGAGGACGGCCTGCGCATCAGGCTGTGACGGCCGCTAGCATGACCCGTAGCCGACGAAGGGGAAGTGGAATGGCAGAGCCGCAGATCGGTGAGGTCATCAAGGACATAACCGCGGACGTCCAGACCATCATCAAGGGCGAGATCGAGCTGGCCAAGGCCGAGCTGATGCCCCAGGTCAAGAGCACCGGCATCGGGGCGGGCCTGTTCGGTGCGGCCGGGTACTTCGCGATCCAGGCGGCGACCCTGTTGTTCATCTGTGGTGGGCTGGCGCTGAGTGCGCTCTACCAGGGCGTCGTGCCGATCATCTGGGCCTTCACGCTGGGCTTCCTGACGATGGCGGTCATCCTGCTGGTCATCGCCGGCATCCTCGTGCTGGTCGGCAAGAGCAAGATCAAGATCTCGGCTCCCCAGAAGACGATCGCCGAGGCGAACCGCAGCGTCGAGGCCGTCACGGGCGCCATCGACCAGGGCAACGCCAACGTCAAGGCAATCGTCGCCGGCGCGCCGCGGCCCTCGCCGGTGATCAACCCCTGAGCCGGTAGACCCGCGCCTCCCACGGCGCCAGCGTCTGCACGTCCGTGCCCCTGTGGGACGCCCCGAGCACCAGTTCCGCGCCCTCCAGCGACGGCAACTCCCCGACGGGCACCCCGGTCGCCTGCGAGGAGATGTTCGCCAGTACCAACAGGCGTTCGTCGCCGAGGGTCCGGGTGAAGGCCCACAGGTTCTCGTCCTCGGGCAGCAACAGCGCGAACGCGCCCGTCCGCACCACCTCCAGGTCGTGCCGCAGGGCGATCAGGCGCCGGTAGTGGGCATAGACCCCGTCGGGGTCGGCCACGTC
>CALMPQ010000251.1 GCA_937872005.1 uncultured Propioniciclava sp. | reverse complement strand
CGGCGACGTCTGGTACGCCGACGTGGCCGCCCTCGGCGAGCCCGCCGCCCGCGCCTGGCGGGACTTCGTGGACGCCGCCGACGACACCTGGCAGGCCATCCGCCCCCTCGGCCTCGAGGCCGAGCTGACCCCGGACGCCGTCGCCCGCGCCGGCCTCCACCCGCGCCGGTCGCTGGAGGACGTGGCCCGCACCCTGCCGCACCCCGTGCTCGCCGAGCGCGTGAGGGCCGTCGCCGGACGCCTCGACCTCGACCCCGCCGCCACCCCGGCCTGGTACACGGCGCGACTCGCCGTCGAACGCACCTTCGGGCGGTGGCGCCTGCAGCGGGCCGACGGCGAACCCGCCCCGACGTCCGGCCTCGTCGACGTGGTGGAGGACCGACTGGCCGAGCGCGGCGTCCGCATCGTGAGTGACCCCCAGGAGGGGCGGCACGCCGACGCGACCATCGACACGGTCGACCCGGGCGTGTCGTGGCGGCGCCCGACCCTGCTGAACCGCGGGACCACCTTCACCGCGCAACTCCTGGCCCGTCCGGCACTGCGGGACCCGCAGCGTCCTGGGTGGTTCCACGCGTCGGTGTCCTCGCCGGCGGGCAGCGAGCCGTGGGCGCAATTGTTGAGCGGTGCGCTGGCCACGTACGCGGCGCACGAGTACCTGACCGGGGAGGACATCCGTCCGACGAACAAGGCCCTCGCGCGTTGATCGTGAGGAGTACAGTTGGTCTCTGGTCGAAAACAGACAGGGACACTCCACCTTGAACGATCCTGAACTGCTCGCCCACGAGTTGGCCCATGAACAGGCCCACGTGGATGCCGTGTACGCGCGCCTCGACGAGGCCACCCAGTCGGCACGCAGTGCCGCGGCGACCGGCCAACAGATCTTCCAGTCCGACCGGCAGACGTGGATGCGCGAGGAGGACGGCACCGCCCTCTTCGAGCGCGACGCCTTCACCTTCCAGGCCGCGAAGCGCCTGGCCGTGCTCGACGCCGAGCACGAGGGTCTGGTCTTCGGGCGCCTCGACCTCGAGGAGCCCGACGAGCGCGAGATCCGGTACATCGGGCGCATCGGGGTGCGTGACGACGAGTACGAGCCGCTGGTGATCGACTGGCGTGCCCGCGCGGCCGAGCCGTTCTACCGCGCCACCCCGCAGCAGCCGATGGACGTCGTGCGCCGCCGCGTGTTGCGCTGCCGCAACGACCGCGTCATCGGCATCGAGGACGACCTGCTCGACGCCGAGTCCAACACCGACGACCTGCCGATCATCGGCGAGGGTGCGCTGATGGCGTCCCTGTCGCGCTCGCGCGGCACGCGGATGAAGGACATCGTCGCGACGATCCAGGCCGAGCAGGATCTGGCGATCCGCGCCGAGTACCCCGGCGTGACGATCATCAGCGGCGGGCCCGGCACCGGCAAGACCGTCGTCGCGCTGCACCGCGCGGCCTACCTGCTGTACTCGAACCGACGACGCTTCGAGCGGGGCGGCATCCTGGTCGTCGGTCCCGGCCCGGTGTTCATGAACTACATCGAGCGCGTGCTGCCCTCGCTCGGCGAGGACTCGGTCGTCCTGCGCGCCATCGGCCAGGTCGCCGGCGACGTGCTCGACGGCCTGTCGTCCGACCAGGTCGACGACGCCGACACGGCCTTCGTCAAGGGCTCGCTGCGCATGGTCGAGGTGCTCAAGCGCCTGGTCAACCTGCCCCTCGGCGACCCGGACGCCCCGGGCGCATCACTGGTGGTGACGGTCAAGGGCGAGGTGCTGAAGCTGGACGCCGGGCAGCTCGCGCGGATTCGCTCCGGCGTGCTCGCCCACCAGCGGGTCAACCTGGGCCGTTCGGCTGCGGAGAAGGCCCTGGTCGCCGCCTTGGTCGCCCAGGTGCCCGCCGACATCGACGTGGACGAGGACGCGATCCCCGACCTGATCACCGACTCGTCGGCCTACCGCGAGTTCGTCGACGTCTGGTGGCCCCCGCTGTCGGCGACCTCGGTGCTGCGCCGGCTGGCCGACCCGCGGGTGGTCGCGAAGGTGGGCGCCGGCGTGCTGGACGACCGCGAGCAGGCGCTGCTCGTGGCGTCGTACGCGGCCGAACGCGACTGGACGGTGGCCGACACCGCCCTGCTCGACGAGCTCGTGGCGGTGTTGGGCCCCGAGCCGGTCGACCCCGACGCCCGGCCGTCGCTGTTCATCGAGGGCGGCAGCGACGTCACGGAGTTCGTCACGACGGCCGACAAGCTCGCCCGCACGGTCGAGCACGACCTGACCTCCGACCGGCACGAGACCTACGCGCACCTGCTCGTCGACGAGAGCCAGGACATCACGCCCATGCAGTGGCGCATGCTGCGCCGTCGCGGGTCCCAGGCGTCGTGGACCATCGTCGGCGACCTCGCCCAGAGCTCGTGGCCCGACCTCGACGAGGTGGGCCGCGCCGTGCGCGACCTGATCGGCACCGCTCCGCACCGCGACTTCCGGCTGTCGGTGAACTACCGCTCGCCGGCCGAAGTGTTCGACCTCGCCGCGAAGGTGGTGAAAGTGGCCTACCCGAAGGCCGACCTGCCCCGCGCGGTGCGCTCGACCGGGCACGACCCCGAACTGCTGACCACGACCGAGTCGGCGCTGGTGAGCGACCTGGTGCGCATCATCGACCGGCTCACCGACTCGGTCGGCGGCACCGTCGGCGTCATCGCTCCTCCCTCGCGGCTGGAGGGGCTGCGCGAGGCGCTGCCGCAGCGGCTGGCCACGCGGATGAACCCCGCCAACCTCGCCCGCGTCATCTTCGTGTCGCCGCTGGAGGCAAAGGGCCTGGAGTACGACGCGGTCGTCGTGGTCTCCCCCGACGAGATCGTCACCGAGAGCCCCGGCGGGGTGCGCGTCCTCTACGTGGCGCTGACCCGACCCACCCAGTTGCTGGTGACCGTCGACATCGGCGGCCCGGGCGCGTGGCGTCCGGAGGGTTGAGCGGGCGAGCGGCGCGACACTCACCTTTGTCACTCGGGAGACGCGTGACAATCCCACGCATGGGTTACTTTCCCACGCGTCGGGCCAAGCAGGCCTCAGCCCGCGGGATCCTCGAGGGCGCGCACCCATTCGGCGACGAAGTCGAAACTGTCCTGCTGTGCCTCGACAAAGCTGAACTCGACGGCTTGGCCCGCGGCCAGCTCGCGGATACCTTCAGCCTCGATGACCGTGAAGTGCGCGAAGGCGTCCCGTCCCGGGGGCAGCGCATGACTGCTGATCGCGCCCCAGCCCTTCTCGGACTTCCAGAACGTCACCACGCCGCGATGGGTCTCTGCCTCGCTCATGGGCCCGACTCAACCACATGTGGATACTGGTGACGTGCTCGTACCGCTCACCCCCGCCACCCTCGACGATGCGGCGGTGGCGGCCGACTGGGCATTTCCCGGGTGCGCGCCGTGACGTTGGGGGAGCGCGAGAGCTTCGAGATGGCCCGCCACACCTGATTGACCCAGATCTCCCTGACCACCACCCCCCGGCAGATCGACCACTCGAGGGCACCTCTCCCACAACGCCGGAGCGCAACCAAGCCGAAAGTGACCATCGAGTGGTCACTCCCCCAGCCTGCGGCACCCTCAGGACGCCGCAGCCACCGCCTCGGCGCGCAACCGGCCCAGGATCTCGGCGGTCGCGGTCGACCGGTTCAGGGTGAAGAACTGCAACCCGGGGGCGCCCGCCGCGAGCACGTCGGCGCACAGGTCGGTGACCAGGTCGAGGCCGGCCGCGCGGAAGGCGTCCTTGTCGTCGGCGACCGCCGTCAGCGACCGCACCACCCGGTCGGGCAGCGCCGCGCCCGACAGCCCGGCGAACCGCTCGATCTGCGTCGGCACCGTGATGGGCATGATGCCGGCCACGACGGGCATCGTGCCGCCCAGCTCGCGGAACCGCCCGACCATGCCGACGTAGGTCTGCGCGTCGAAGAACATCTGGGTGACGGCGAACTCCGCCCCGGCCTCTTCCTTGGCGAGCAGGATCCGGGCGTCGAGGTCGGACGAGCCTTCGGGGTGCGGGTTCGGGAACGCCGCCACGCCGACGGTGAAGTCGCCGTAGCCCTTGATGAACCGCACCAGCTCGGTCGCGTTGATGAAGCCGTCGGGGTGCGCCTCGAACCGACCCCCACCGGGCGGGTCGCCGCGCAGGGCGAGCACATGCGTCACGCCCAGGCGAGCGTAGGCGTCCAGCGCACGACGGACCTCGCCGAGCGACTGGCCCGCCACAGTGAGGTGGCCGATCAGGTGTGCGTCGGTGGTGCCGCGAATCGCTCCCACGGCCGCGAACGTCTTGTAGCGGCTCGCACCCGTCGCGCCGTAGGTCACCGAGACCCAGTCCGGTTCCAGCGGCCCGAGCGCATCGACGCTGCCGATGAGCTGCTGCACGCCGGCATCGTCCGACGGCGGGAAGAACTCCACGCTGAACGTCGGGCGACCCGAATCACGCAGTCGGTCCACGATCGTCTCAGGCATGGCGGCAACCCTAGTTCAGCGGCCTCCAACCGCCACCGGTAGGCTCGCAGCGTGGTCAGACTCGATTCCGGCACCCCCGTCTCCGACGACTTCCGCGCGGCGGTGTCGCGCTCGATCGAAGCGTTCCTCGACCACCAAGCCCCCATCCTGAATGACCTGCACCCCGCCACCGCCCCCCTCATCGAGCGCGCGCGACTGTTCACCGACGGCGGCAAACGGCTGCGCCCGGCGTTCTGCGCGTGGGCGTGGGCGGCGGTCGCCAACACCCTCGACCTGCCGGACGCCGTGGCCCGCGCGGCGGCGTCCCTCGACGTGCTGCACGTCTCAGCCTTGGTCCACGACGACGTCATGGACGCCTCCGCCTACCGTCGCGGCGCCCCCGCGGCGCCCCGCCAGTTCGAGGCCGACCACCGCGAGGCGGGCTGGCGCGGCGACCCCGAGCAGTTCGGGCGTGCCGGCGCGATCCTGCTCGGCGACCTGCTGCTGGTGTGGTCCGAGGAGATGTTCCGCCGCTCCGGCCTCACCACCGACGAACTCGAGCGGGGGCGTCCGCACCTGGAGGCGGTGCGCACGGAGGTGACCGCCGGGCAGTACCTCGACGTGCTCGCCCAGGCCCGCGACCCGTACACGATCAGTCGCACCGAGGAGGGCCGCGAGCAGCTCGCCGACCTGGTGAAAACGGTGGTGACGTGGAAGTCGGCGTCCTACACGATCCGCCGCCCGCTGCTGCTGGGCGCCGCCATCGCCGGCGCGGACGCCGTGCAACTCGGCGCGCTCACCTCGTTCGCGCAGCCGCTCGGGCGGGCGTTCCAGTACCGCGACGACGTGCTCGGCATCTACGGTGACGAGTCGCTGACCGGAAAGGATTCTGGCGAGGACCTCCGCGTCGGCAAGCTCACCCTGCTGGCCGCCGAAGCCTTCGGGCGCTCCACCGACGAGGACGCCGCCGAGCTCGCCACCCTCTTCGGCAACCCCGATCTGGACGCCGCCGGCGTGGCCCGCGCGCGCGAACTGATCGACGCCTCGGGTGCCCGCGAGGCGGTCGAGGAGGAGATCCGCCGCGAGTTCGACCTCGCCCTCGCCGCGCTGGCCTCGGCCGAACTCTCGGAAGAGGGCCGCGCCGGCCTCACCGCGCTCGCCAAGCTCGCGGTGCGCCGCAACTTCTGACTACAGGCGCAGGTCGGTCGGCGGGGGCG
>CALMPQ010000250.1 GCA_937872005.1 uncultured Propioniciclava sp. | reverse complement strand
GGCTGCGGGTCCGGGCGGATCACGCTGCCGCTGCTGGCCGCGCTGCCCGTCACCTGCATCGCCGTCGACACCTCCGCGCCGCTGCTCGCCCTGCTCGCCGACCGGCTCCTGCCCGAGGAGGCCGACCGCTGCCGGGTCGTCCACGCGGACGCGACGCTCCACCGGGAGTCCCGAGTCGTCGACGCGGCCGTCATGGGCACGTCCACGATCTCCCTGTTCGACCGGGACGCCCGCACGCGCCTCTTCGCGACCACCCGGGCCAACCTCACCCCGGGCGGGATCTTCGTGCTGACCAACTTCTGTTGGACCCCCGGCCACCTGGCGGATTCCCCGGTCGTCCAGCGGGGCGCCAGCGGCGCGCACTACGCCCTGGAGGAGGTCTGGGTCTCCGACGAGCGGCGACGGGTCACCGTGCGCAGCCTGACCTCGGGCCGCCAGGCCGAGAGCGAGCCGTGGAACCTGCGGCACGAGCAGCTGGTCGCCGAACTGACCGCGGCGGGATTCACCGTGCCGGCGGCCCTGGCGCTGCACGAGGGGCCGGACGGGCGCAACACCCTCATCATCGCGGAGGTGCCCCGATGACCGCGCTCTGGGCGCCCCTCCTGCCCGCCGGTGCCCCGGTGAGCCGCGACCTGGTCCTCGAATCCTGCGCCGGCCACCGGGTGACCCTCGGCGACGGCCGGACCGTGCTCGACGGTGACTCCGGCCTGTGGAACGTCTCCCTCGGCTACGGCGTCCCCGCCATCGCCGAGGCCGTCCGGGACGCCGCCCTCACCCGGTCCTACCAGGGACAGTTCCGGTTCGCCGGCAGCGCCGCGACCGCGGCCGCCGAGGACCTGCTCGACTTCTGCGGCGCCGACCACTACGGACGCGTCATCTTCTCCACGTCGGGTGGGGCCGCCAACGACGCGACCATGAAGCTCGCCCGGCACCACCAGGCGCTGGCCCACCCGGGGGCGAACCGTCCCGTGGTGGTCGGCCTCGAGGGCAGTTACCACGGCCTCATGTACGGGTCGATGCAGCTCAGCGGGGAGGAGCTCGGCCAGCGGGTCTATCGCACGGACGCGCGCACCGTCCGCCACGTTCCTGCCAACGACGTCGACCGCCTCGCCGAGTTCATGGCCGAGTACGGCGACCACGTGGCGGCCGTCTTCGTCGAGCCCGTCCAGGGCACGGGAACCGTCCCGCTCCGGACGGAGTTCGTGCGGGCGCTGCTGGAGCATCGCGCGCGCCACGGCTTCCTCCTCGTCGCCGACGAGGTGGCCACCGGCTTCGGTCGCACCGGCTCCCTGTTCGCCTCCGCCACCTGGCCGGAGCCGCCCGACGTGCTCGTGCTGTCGAAGGCCCTGACCAACGGCGTGTGTGCGGCGTCCGCGATCCTCGTGTCCCACGCCGCGGCCGACACGTTCGACCGGACCCAGCAGGTGTTCGTCCACGCCGAGACCCAGGCCGGGACGGCGGTGGCAGCGGCCGCGATCCGCGCCACCCTCGCCGAGTACCGCCGCCGCTACGACGACCCCGCGCCGAACGCCGCGATCCCGCACGTCGACGTGGCAGCCGCCCTCCACGTCCTGGCCACGGAGCTGCCCTGGGTCACCGGGTACACCGGGCGTGGGATGTTCTGGACCCTACGGTTGGTCGACGAGCACGGCCACACCCCGGACGCGTTGCGCATCATGCAACTCGTCGCGCGCATCCGGGCCCGCGGCGCCCTCGTCCACAACGCCCCCGGCGGCATCACGCTCTGCCCCGGGCTCGGCTACACCCGGGACGAACTCCAGGAACTGGTCGGCTGCGTGCGCACCGGCATCCAGCGGGAGTTCGGGGGTGCGCGATGACGACCACCTCGCTGTGGGGCGACGCCGGGCACGCTGCGGCGTCCGTGGCTCGAACCGGCGCGCGCATCGACGTGGTCACCGACCGGACCGTCCTGGCGCTGGAGCCCGTCGACCGCTTCGTCGCGGACCTCGCGCAGCACGCCGACGTCCGTGTCTTCACCGACGTCGAGGGATCGGTGGAGCACATCACCGGCCGGTCGGTCGACTTCACCGGCTCGGCGCTGGTCGCGATCGGGGGCGGCAGCGTGATCGATGCTGCCAAGATCGCGCGTTACGTCCGCGCCGCCGGCACCAGCCGGCTGCGCACGGCGCAGCGCTGCGGCCTGCGCGCGCTGCCCGAGGCCGCGCCGCCCCAGCGTCTCGTCGCCCTCCCCACCACGGTGGGGACCGGGGCGGAGGCCAGCAGCGGTGCCGTCGTCCGCGTGGCCGGCCGGCCGACGCTCGTGCGGGGGATCGCGATGGTCCCCGACGAGGCCTGGTACTGCCGTTCGTTCCTGGAGGAACTCCCGACGAGCCAGCAACTGCGCGGCGCGGTGGAGGTGCTGTTCCGCCTGCTCGCCCCGGCGCTCGAGGCGCACGGGGAGGAGCGACTCCCCGACCTCCTGCCCCTCGCCGTCGACGTCTTGGCCGCCGGTGAGCAACTGCGCTCCCGCACCGACGTCCCGGACGCCCTGGCCACCATCCTGTCCGTCGGCGCCCGGACGCACGGGGCACGGGCCCACCGGGGGTTGCACCCTTTCGGATCCCGGGTCTGGTACGTCACCAACGAGGCCACGTCCGCGCTCGGCGTCCCCAAGATGGAGGTGCTGCCGGCCCTGTGGTTGGGCGTCCTCCACCTGGCCCGGACCGGCGGCCTGGACTGGGTGCCCCCCACGCGCTCGGACGCCGTCCGGGCGGGGCTCGGGCTCGACCCCGGCGCGGACCTGGCCGACGTCCTCGCGGACACCTTCCGGCGTTGGGGCGTCCCGACCCGGCTCGATCTCGGCGCGACCACGGCGGACGAACTCGCCGACACCTGCCTGTGGCGGTGGGGGCACGGACTCCCCATGCTGCGCCGCGCCACGCGCGAGGACGTGGCGTCCCTGCTGGCCACCGCGTCCGCCGCCCCCTGGTCCCCCCTCAGCCGAGGGGATTCCGCATCACGAGCACAGGGGAGGAGGTGAACACAATGTCCAACTTCGAGAACACCAAGCCGGAGGTCGTCGAGACCGAGCTGGAGGCCCAGGAGCTCGAGGAGATGGAGGCCCCCGGTTGGGAGGTCGTCGTCTCGTCCGCCATCTCGCTGGCCGGAGGCATCAGCCTCAGCGTCGCCATCACCTGATGGTGAACCGCACCCGTCAACCGGACCGTTCGAACAACGAAGGAGGTGAACCAATGTCCAACATCGAGAACACCCAGCCCGAGGTCGTCGAGACCGAGCTGGAGGCCCAGGAGCTCGAGGAGATGGAGGCCCCCGGTTGGGACGTCGTCATCTCGTCCGCCATCTCGCTGGCTGGCGGCATCAGCCTCAGCGTGGCGATCACGTAACTCCGACACCCGGTGCCGCAAGGCACCAGCGCAGGACAGTGAGGAGGTGATTCACGTGAGCCATGACGAGAACACTCGGGTCCCGGCCGGTGTCGACACCGAGTTGGAGGCCCAGGAGCTCGAGGAGATGGATGCGCCCGGCTGGGATTCCATCATCTCCGCCATGGTGTCGCTGGGTGCGGGCATCAGTGTTGGCGTCGCCATCACCTGATCCGTCACCGACCGGAAACAACAGGAGGCGGGGGTCGTCGGAACCGACCCCCGCCACCCATCTGACAGTTGGAGAGTTCAGTGCATCAGGTCAATCAGTGCCAAGTCAAGGCAACGCGGACGCCGCGGGCCCCGCTGATGTGCCCCCGGAGGTGGGCGCCGTGACCGCCCCGGCCGTGGCGCCCGTCGTCCTCCGGGAGGAGGTCCAGCTCTCCCGGCTGCGCGACGTCTCGGCCGCCTGGCTGCTCGACACCCCCACCGGACGGCGCCTGAAGGTGGGGCACGACTTCGCCCTCATCACGCAGTTCCTGGCCGCGGGGGCGTCCCCCGACCGGATCCCCGACATGGCCCCGCCCGGCGCCTCGTGGCGCGCCGAGCACGTGGACAAGGTCGTCGCCCGCCTGGGCGAGCTCGACTGCCTCCTGACCGCGGACACGGTGGTCACCAAGGCGGCCCGGCTGCGCTACCACGACCTGTTCGCCATCCAACTCGACCTCTGGCGCCCCCAACGGGTGGGCGACCGCGCCACGCGCCTGGCGAAGGCCATCTGGTCGGTGCCCGGCATCGTGTTGGGGCTGCTGATCGGGCTGGCCGCCGTCGGCGTGCTCGCGCTCGACCCCGGCGTGGTGGCCACCGCGCTCGGCTCACCCGTCAGCCCGGTCGACCTGGGGCTCGTCGTCCTGATCACGTGGCTGAGCACCGTGATCCACGAACTGTCCCACGGTGGCTCGCTCGTCGCCGTGGGGGGTCGGCCACGCCGATTCGGCCTCATGCTGTTCTTCTTCATGCCCGCGGCCTACTGCGAGGTGACCGACGTCTGGGCGCTGCCCCGGCCGTCGCGGGCCCTCGTCATCCTGGCCGGGATGATGAGCCAGTTCACCGTGGGTGGGCTCCTCATCCTGTGGGGCACGTACCGCGGCCCCGACGGCGGGCTGGCCACCCTCGCGGGCCTCGTCGTGTGGATCGCGGGGTCGATCAACCTGCTGCCGTTCGTGAAGCTGGACGGCTACCTCCTGGTCGCGACCCTCACCGAGACCCCCTTCCTCCTCAAGCGCTCCCTCGCCGCGTTCGCCGATGACCTGGCCGCCCTCGTGGGCGGGACCCGACCCAGCGACGAGGCCCCCTGGATCCGCTTCTTCGGCTTCTTCACGACCTTCACGCCCCTGGTGATCTCGGTCGTGGTCCTGGGTCGCCTGCTCAACACGCTGTCCACCTGGGGGATCGTCGGCGTCCTCATCGTGGTGGGGCTCGCTGGCTACGCCCTCGGCGTCCTGCTGCGCAGCGGCTGGGCCATCGTGTGCCGCGCGCTGACTGGCCCCCGCGCCCGATTCGGGGTGCCGGCGCTCGCCGCGTCGATCACAGCCGGACTCGTGGGCGTCGGGATGCTGCCCGTGCAGGAGGAACTCGCGGTCGCGGTCACCCGCACGCCGGACGACAGCCTGCAGGTCGTCTACGGGCAGGCGGACCACTGCTTCATCCCCGACCGCTCCGCCCCGGTGCGCCTGTCGACCAACGGCGTCCTCCTGCAGCAGCCGGTGGGACGCGGCGTGACCGACCCGCGGACCCACCGGACGGAGGTGTCCACCGTCGCGACGGTGCCCGTCACCTGGCCGGACGCCCCCCGGACCGTCGGCCTGGCCCAGGGCGTCCACGTCGAGGGCGGGGACGTCCCGTTGGAGGCGGGCGTCGGCACGGTGCAACTGCCGAGCGCCCCGCTGGCCCAGGTCGTCTTCCACCGCGTCTGGAGGTGTGGGTGGTGACCGTCGTGGCGACGCCGGCGCCGGCCCCCGAGACGCTGCTCACGGACGTGACCGTGCTGCGAGAGGCCGGGTGGAGCGTGGTGACCGAACGGGGCTGGGTCCAGTGCTCGCCGCCCGGGGCCACGCTGCCGCCGGCCGGCTGGAAGGCGCACGTCAGCGCCGCCCCCGAGCACGTGACGGCGGTGGTCGACGCCCTGCGCGACGTCGCCGCCGCCCACGGGCTCGTGTTCAAGTTCCTGCCCACCGCGCTGGACGCCCGCCGCAGCAACAGCAAGGGCACCCTGCGGTCGGTGTCGGGCAAGCTCGGCTGCATCTACGCCGGCGACGCGGACACCCTCGGTCGCGTCGTGGCCGACCTGCGCGACCGGACGCGGGGGACCGACGGGCCCGACATCCTGACCGACCTGCGGTGCGGCCCCGAACCCGTGTTCATCCGGTACGGCGCCTTCGAGGAGGCGTGGACGTTCCGGGACGGGCAGCGGCGGCTCGCCCTGCGCGCCCCCGATGGACGCGTGGTCGTCGACGAGGGCCGTGCGCGCTGGGTGCTGCCGCCGTGGGTGAGCCTGCCCGAGTGGGCCGAACCGTTCCTCGCCGAGCGTGGTGCCCGACGCACCAACCTGCCGTGCGGCATCCGTCGGGCGCTGCACTTCAGCAACGCCGGCGGGGTGTACGAGGCGCACATGCGCGACACCGGTGAGGTCGTCCTGGTCAAGGAGGGCCGGCCGCACGCCGCCCTGGACGGGGCGGGCATCGACGCGGCCACGCGCCTCGAGGGTGAGTTCGAGTTCTTCGAGGCGCTCCAGGGCACGGGGGCCGTCCCACGGGTGCTGGGCTTCCACCGGGGGACCCGACACGCCTACCTCGTCCGCGAGATGCTGCAGGGGCGGACCCTCGCCCAGCACCACGTCGCCCGCTGGCCCTGGCACCACACCGGCCGCCCGGACCGGCAAGAGCGCGACGCCCACGAGGCGTGGGCGCTGGGGATGCTCGACGACACGGCCGCCCTGCTCGGCGTCGTCCACGACCGCGGGCTGCTCGTCCACGACCTGCACCCCGGCAACCTGTTCGTCAGTGATGCCGACGGCAGCCTGAAGCTGTTCGACCTCGAGACCCTGACCCGTCGCGACCGCCCCGGCCCGCCCCCGCTCATCGTGCCCGACTACCTCGCCGGCGAGGGCGTCGAGGGCCTCGAGCGGGACCGGTACGCCCACCGGGTGCTCGCGCACGCCCTGCTCGCCCCCACCGTGGCCGGGTGGGCGGATCCCGCCCGCCGCTCCTGGGTGCGCCGGTGGATCGTCGACCACTTCGGGTCGGACACCCTTGCCCGCCTCGACGCACACACCCACCCCGACCCGGCGGCGGCCGTTGCCGTGGGCGACCCCGCGGCGGGCTTCGGGCCGGGCCTGGCCGCGCGCGCCCAGGCCGGGACGAACCACCTCCCCGCCGGGACCACGGGCCTCGGTCTCGGGCGCGGGCTGGCCGGCGTGGCGCTGGCCCTCGCCCTGCACCCCGACCTCACGGTTCCGGTCGCGCTCGCCGACCGTCTGGTCGCGGCACTCCCTGCCCTGGCGCGGCGGGACCCCAGTCTGTCCACCGGCGCGGCCGGGGTCGCGCTGGCCCTCGCCCTGGCCGGGGTCGATGTCGACCGGGACGCCTGGGCCACCGCCACCACCGACCACCTCCGGCGCGGCGTCGAGCCGCACCTGTGGCACGGTGTGGCCGGGATCGCGCTCGCCCACGGTGTGCTGCGCGGCACCTCCACCCCGTGGCCGGCCGGCGACACCCTGCTGGCTGACCTCCTGCCTGCGTTGGACGCCATCGCGCCCGGCACGACCGGCGGTCGTGGCCTCCTGACCGGCGATGCCGGGATCGCCCTGGCCTGGCACGCCCTCGCGCATGCCGGGGCGCCCGGAACTGCGGGGCGTGCCGCCGCCTTCCTGACGCCACCCCCCGACTCCGACGAGCACCGGACCGGCGGCCTCGAGGGACTGGGGGGCTGGTTCCTCGCCCTGGCCACCGGGCCCGACGACGCGCTGGACGCCGTGGCCGACCGGGCCCGATCCCTCGCCCTCGGCGGGATCCGGCACCGGGACGGGGGCCTGGCCCAAGGCCTGGCGGGCACCCTGGTGGGATTGGCCGCGTTGGCGAGGCGGCGTCCCGATGCGTTTGCGCCGGCCCATGCGGTGTGGGCGCGCCACGCGACGGCCTGGACCGCCGGCTGCGGCTCGGCGCTGCACGACGTGCATGCGGGTGGGCCCGCCGACGACCTCGAGCACGGCACGGCCGGCCACGTGCTGGCCGACGCCCTCCTGCGGGGAGACCGACATGCGGCCTGAGTACGCGGTCGTGTCGCCCGAGTTCGGCATCGCCGAGGGGGCAACCCTGCTGCCGCCGAACGAGGGGCTGCCCCTGTGGCTGGCCGCCGTCTCGCTCCGCCAGGACGTCCCCGCGGGCGGCTCGTACTCGGCGAGCGTCGTGGGCGCGGCCGGGTTGAGCCGGGGCAATGCGTGGGTGCGCGGCGTCGGCGAGGCGGTCGAACGGTACGCCCTGGCCCCCGCCGTCGGGACCGAGATCGGGCCGAGCCCCGGGCTGCCGGAGGTGACGGACGAACTCGCCACCCATGGGGTCGTGGGAGACCTGCCCCCAGGTGGGCCGACGTACCCGGCGACCCGCCTGGCCACGGGGGAACCGTGCGCCGTTCCCCGGGTCGCGGTCGACTACCCCGGCGCCGGGCTGGGCGACCAGGCCGACCAGACGCCGTCTGGGGCCGCCAGCGCACTCGGCCGGGACCGCGCGCTCGTGCGCGCCACCCTCGAACTGGTCGAACGGGACGCCTTCGAGCGAGCGTGGCAGGGGATCACGACGCCCCACCGGGTGGACCTCGTCGAGGTCGCCTCGACCGCCGATCCGGACGCGCGCGCTCACCTCGATGCGCTCGGAACCATCCTGCGCGACCACGGGGCCACGGCCAGGATGGGGATTCTGCCGACCATCACGGGGGTACCCGCCGTCACGGCGCTCGTCCAGCGCGGCGACGGCCCGGTGGGGGTGGGCTGCTCGGTGGGGGCTTCCGTGGCCGCCTGCGCGATGAGGGCGATCGTCGAGGGGCTCCAGGTGGAGTCGCTCCTGACGAACTGGCGCGCGCAGCCCGGAGCCGACGCGCCCGACTCCGTCGACCGGCCCCGCACCGCGGCCGACCGCCT
>CALMPQ010000249.1 GCA_937872005.1 uncultured Propioniciclava sp. | reverse complement strand
CCTGGCGTCGCGCCGCGGCGGGGATCTCCGCCGTCGTGCGCGCCCGCGCCTCTGCCCTGGTGCCCATGGCGTCAGCCTAATTCGAGAGCACTGCTCTTGCAACGGCGCCACGACGCCCTACTGGTGAAACAGAGAGCAGTGCTCTCTCAATCCGAAGGAGACCCCCATGACCACGACCGCCCGCCCCCTGCTCGTCCCGACGATCGCGACGGCAGCGCTCATGCCGGCCTACCTGCTCCTGCGCCCCTACGGCCACAAGGTGGGCGACGCCCTCTCCGCCATCGCGGCGTTCACCGACCCCGCCTGGGTGGTCGCCCACCTGTGCGGCATCCTCGCCCTCGCGGTGGTGGCCGGCGCCCTGCCGCAGGCGGAGGCGCTCAGCACCATCGAAGCCATCCGCAACCACCCCGCCGCCCTGGTGGTCTTCGGGCTGGGCCTGCTCGGCCTCGCGGTCGCGGCCCTGCTGGCCGCATGGGCCTGGCGGCGCGCGGACTCCCGACACGGCTGGGCCCTGTGGCCGTTGGCCGTGCTGGTGGCGCTGGTCCTGCCGCAGTTCTACCTGCCCGTCGCGGGGCGGATGGCCTTCGGGGTCGTCTACGCCGTCGCGGGCGTCCTGTTCGCTTGGGCCGTCACCCGGCCACGCCCGTGAGGGCCTGGTCGAGGTCGGCCCACAGGTCCTCGAGGTCCTCCAGCCCGACCGACAACCGCACCAGCGACTCGGGCACGGTGGTCGGCTCCGACGGGATGCGGCGCCGTCGCTCCAGCAGCGACTCGACCCCGCCGAGGCTCGTCGCCGGCGTCCACAGCTGCACTGCCCGGGTGAGGGCGTCGGCGGCCTCCCGGTCGGCGAGTTCGATGGCCAGCATGGCCCCGAAGCCGCGCATGGTGCGGGCGGCCACGGCGTGGCCAGGGTCATCGGGCAGCCCCGGGTAGCGCACCCGCTTCACCGCCGGGTGGGACGCCAGGCGCTCCGCCAGCACCCCTGCCGTGGCCTGGGCGCGCTCGAGGCGGACGGGCAAGGTGCGGATGCCGCGCAGCGCCAGCCAGGTCTCGAACGGCCCCGTGATCGCGCCGAGCACCGCCCGCTGGTGCTCGATCGCTGCGCGCAGGTCGGGGTCGGCCGTGACCAGCACCCCCAGCACCACGTCGGAGTGCCCCGCGAGGTACTTCGTCGCCGAGTGCATCACCACGTCGGCGCCCTCGGCCAGGGGGTTCTGTAGCAAGGGTGTGGCGAACGTGTTGTCGACGCTGACCCGAACCCCGGCCTCCCGCGCCAAGGCACACAGGACCGGGATGTCGGCCACCTCGATGAGTGGGTTAGTCGGCGACTCCAGGTGCAGCCACGTGGCCCCGGGCAGGGCCGCGGCCACGGCGTCCGGGTCGGCGACGTCGACTTCGACCAGCTCCAGGTCGCCGGTCGCCGCGCGCTCGTGGGCGAGTGCCAGCATCGTGTTGTAGCTGGTCGCACCCATCACCAGGCGCCCACCGCGGGGGACCAACGAGAACAGCGCCGCCCCCGCCGCCATGCCCGACGCGAACGCGACCGCGCCGTCGGGCGCACCCTCCAACCCGCCGACCACGGCCTCGAAGGCGGCCCAGGTCTCGTTGCCGTAGCGACCGTAGATCGGCAACCCCGGGGCGAAATCTCCCGGCTGAACGTACGTGCTGGTCACCTCGATGCCCGGGCTGACGGGGGCGCCGGGGGTGCGCGCGGGGCGTCCGCCCACGACGGCGAAGGTGGCAGCTGAGAACGACGACGATTCGACCATGGCAGATTCCTACCACCCCGCCCCGACATCCCTGCGCGATCCGTGGTTGGCTGGGGGACATGCCTCGCATCACCTGGCCCGACCTGCCCGACGCCGTGCGGACCCGCGTCGAGGGCGTCCTGGGCGATGAGGTGGTCGCCCACCGCTCCCACCCCGGAGGGTTCTCACCCGGCACTGCCGACCGCGTGCAGACCGCGGCGGGGCGGGTGGCGTTCGTGAAGGCCGTGCACTCCGACCTCAACCCCGACACGCCCGACCTGCACCGCGCCGAGTTGCGCGTGATGCGCGCGCTGCCACCCAGCCTGCCTGCCCCGCGGCTGATCGACGGGTTCGAACTCGACGGCTGGGTGGTGCTCGTGCTCCAGCACGTGGACGGCGCCCACCCCACCCTGCCCTGGACGCCCGAGTCGTTCGAGCCCGTGCTGGACGCTACCCTGCGCCTGTCGGACCGGCTCACGCCCACCCCGTTGCCCGGCCTCGCCGAGGCCTCGACCGAGGTGGCCGACCAGTGGAACGGCTTCGAGATCCTGACCGCGGCACCGCCGGACGACCTCGACCCGTGGTTGCGCGAGCGCCTCCCCGAGTTGGCCCGTCGTGCCCGGCGCAGCGTGGCCGCCGTCGACGGCGACACCCTGAGCCACTACGACGTGCGCTCTGACAACATCCTGATCGACCCGGCAGGTGGGGTGGTGTTCATCGACTGGCCCTACGCCATGCGCGCCGCCCGCTGGCTGGATGCCACCACCCTGCTGTTCGAGTTCGCCGCCGGGCAGGACGACCACGCGGCCACGGACGGCTTCGTGCGTCAGGTCGCCGACCACGTGGGGGTCGACACCGAGCTGATCGTCGACGTCCTGGTCTCGCTCACCGGCTTCATGGTCGAGCGGTGCCGCCGCCCTGATCCGTCGGGGCTGCCCACGCTGCGCGCCTTCCAGCGCACACTCGCCGAGGGGATGACGTCGTGGCTCAGGGCCACGGCGCTGTACTGACCGCCCGCGTGGGTCGGGGCCGAACGAAAAGCGAACAATCCCGTGGGACTTCTCGCGGATCCCCGCGCCCGCACGCCTGCCGAGGTGCTCGTGTGGCAGATGCTGGTCAGCCTCTGACCCCGCGCCGTCCCCAGTCCCGTGTTGCGTGATCGTTGCACGCCGTAACACCACTGACGCGGGACGTGTTCTTCGCTGAAATCCCGATGCCCTGAGATGGACCCCGGCATCCCAAGCGGGATGAGAGTCCGAGCCGCTCAGCGGCACACGAGAAAGGTCCGGGGAGATGGAAACAGAGGCGATGTGGGGGGTGGCGTCGCAGGTCTGGGTGATGGCCGCGGCCGCCCTGGTCCTGCTGATGACGCCAGGTCTGGCGTTCTTCTACGGCGGGCTGTCCCGAGCCCGCTCGGCGATCAACATGATGATGATGAGCTTCGGCGCCATGGGCATGGTGGCCGTGATCTGGGTGCTGTGGGGCTACTCGATGAGCGGCGGCGGCACCGGCCTGGCCGGCATCGTGGCCGACCCGGTCACGGCCTTCGGCCTGCAGGGCCTGTCGGGTGAGGACCTGGTGGGTGTCGGCTTCGGCTCCACCTTCG
>CALMPQ010000248.1 GCA_937872005.1 uncultured Propioniciclava sp. | reverse complement strand
CGTCATCTCCGCGGAGAGCTGGGCGTGCTCGGCGTGGAACGCGGCCAGGGCCTGCTCGCGCTCGGTTGCGACCGCGGCGCGCGCCTCGGCGACCTCGCGCTCGACGGCCTCGCGCAGTGCCGCGGCCTCGCGGCGGGCCGCCTCGACCAGCGCGGTGGCCTGCTGCTGGGCGTCGGCGAGCACGGTCGAGCGGTGCTCATCGGCGGCGGCACGCAGCCCGTCGGCCTCGACGCGGGCGGCATCGAGCTCGCGGGTGGTCTGGGACTCCAGGTCGTCGCGCAGCACCTTGATCGAGGCGATGCCCTCCTGACGTGCCTCTTCCGCGGTCTGTGACGCCTGCGCGCGGGTGCGGTCGGCCTCGGCGCGCGCCTCGTCGAGCATCGCGCGGGCGCGGCCTTGCGCCTTCTGCAGCAGGTCGCCGGCCT
This sequence comes from uncultured Propioniciclava sp., assembly GCA_937872005.1. GTDB lineage: Bacteria > Actinomycetota > Actinomycetes > Propionibacteriales > Propionibacteriaceae > Propioniciclava. The sequence continues at coordinate 2,166 of CALMPQ010000248.1, read as the reverse complement.
GGGCCTCGGCCACCTTGAGCAGGTTGGCGGTGTGCGCGCCCAGCTTGCTGAAGTCGGTGTCGTCGACCCGCAGGTTGGCGGCGGTCAGCTCGCGCTGCACCTCACGCATCTGGTGCTTGGCCAGGGCGAGCTGACGCTCGAGGTCGCGGATGTACTCGTCGACGGCCTTCTTGTCGTACCCGAGCATCGCGTTCGGGAAGCCCCGGACCGCGCTGGCGGTCTCGTCGAACAGGTCCAGGCCGTGGGAGTCTTGCTCGTTGGTCACCGCTGCGTTCCTCTCGCGGGGGTCATGCCGATCGGGTGCCCCCGATGCTACCCCCCACCCCTGACAGGGGACATGAAACAGGCCCGCCCGACACGAAGTCGGCCGGGCCTGTCACCCCTGTGGGGGAGGAACGTCAGTGTGCGGCGTCCGCGGCCGGCTCGACGAGCTCGAGCAGGATGCCGCCGGTGCTCTTGGGGTGCGCGAACTGGATGCGTGAACCACCCGTGCCGATCTTCGGCTCGTCGTAGAGCAGGGTCACGCCGCGCTCGCGCAGGGTGGCGCTGACGGCGTCGATGTCGGTGACGCGGTAGGCGAGCTGCTGGATGCCGCCGCGGCCACCGTTCTTCTCGAGCCACTTGCCGATGGTGGAGGTGGGGGAGAGGGGGGCCAGCAACTGGATCTGGGCGTTCTCCACACCCTGCTCGCCGGTGCCGAGCATGGCCTCCTCGACGCCCTGCTCCTCGTTGGTCTCGCGGTGCAGCACGCGCCAGCCGAAGATTTCCGTGTGGAGCTTGATGGCCTCGTCCAGGTTGGGAACGGCGAGGCCGACGTGGTCGATGCACACAAACAGGTCGGTGTTGTCCATGGGCCCATCCTTCCACTCACGGCGGCGCGCCGCACGGCTGGGTGTGCCCCGGGTGCGGCACACTGACGGGGTACCGCCGTTCGAACCAGACTTCCCCCTGGAGGCCGCCATGGGTAAATGGATCCGCACGATCCTGCTCGCCCTGCTCGTCATGTTCGCGATCTTCTACCTCTACACGCGCCCCGAGGCCGCTGCAGACTTCGTGAAGGCGATCTTCGGCATCTTCGACTCGATCGGCCGCTTCTTCGACTCGTTGGCGCGCAGCTGACATGGCCTTCCTGTCGCGATTCCTGCACCCCGAGGCATCGCGCCGGATGCTGGTCGACGAGGGCGAGTTCATCGTCGACGAGGTCACGCGCCACTGGGTGACCCGCGTGGTCCCGGTGCTGTTCGTGGTGGGCGGCATGGCGTGCTTCGCGGCGATGCCCCTGTTGGGGGCCGGCTGGTGGGTCGGCCTGCTGCTCGGCTTGGGTCTGGGTGGTTACGGCTTCTACCGCATCCACCTCGAGTTCATGGATCGCTTCGTCATCACGAACATGCGGGTGTTCCGGGTGAACGGGATCGTCGACCAGCACATGGCCACCATGCCGATCGCGCGCATCCTCGACATCTCGGTGCGGCAGACGTTCCTGGGCCAACTGCTCGGCTACGGCCACTTCGTGTTCGAGTCGGCCGCCCAGGACCAGGGGCTGAAGCAGATCAACTTCGTGCCCGACATCGAGCGCCGCGACCTCACGATCCAGCGGGTCATCCAGCGCGCCGGCCTGCGCGCGCGGATGGAGCCCGTGGACGAGTTCGACGGGGTCTGAGCGACCCCGTCGAACCCATCGTCGTCGGTCAGGTGAGGACGGCGTCCACGACCTCCTTGGCCTCCTTCTGCACCTGCGCGAGGTGCTCGGGGCCCTTGAAGGACTCGGCGTAGATCTTGTAGACGTCCTCGGTGCCGGACGGGCGCGCGGCGAACCACGCGTTCTCGGTCACAACCTTGAGGCCGCCGATGGCTGCCCCGTTGCCGGGCGCCTCGGTCATCTTGGCCACGATCGCCTCGCCGGCCAGCTCGGTCGCCGTCACGTCGGCGGGGGAGAGCTTGCCCAGCTTGGCCTTCTGCTCGCGGTTGGCCGGGGCGTCGATGCGCGCGTAAGCGGTCTTGCCGAACTCGTCGGTCAGCTTGTCGTAGTGCTGGCTGGGCGTCTCGCCCGTGACGGCCAGGATCTCTGCGGCGAGGAGGTCCATGATGAGGCCGTCCTTGTCGGTGGTCCAGGTCTCGCCCTTGAGCGTCAGGAAGGACGCCCCCGCCGGCTCCTCGCCGCCGAAG
>CALMPQ010000247.1 GCA_937872005.1 uncultured Propioniciclava sp. | reverse complement strand
ACACCGGTGACCAGCAGGCTGACCAGGCCGCCGCCGTCGCGGTCGGCGATGTAACCGAGCACCTGCAGCGCGACCAGGACGGCGCCGACCACCCAGGCCGGGATGCCGAAGAAGAAGGGACGACGGGGGTTCTCGGCGATCCACAGCAGCAGGACGATGAACTGGATCGAGCGCAGGCCGGCCATCAGTCCCCCGCCCATGGCGAGGCCGACGACGAACGAGACCGCGGTCAGGATCGCCCACAGCGCCACGTACAACGACATCATCGGGCGCCGGCCGATCTGGTTCTCCAGGTCGCGGCCGAAGTACCACAGCAGCACCAGGTTCAGCACGGCCCAGAGGTCGATGAAAGTGACGAACGGCCACGTGAACGATCGCCACACCTCGCCGCGCAGCACGAGCGCGGGGTTGAAGTGGCCGGCCTCGACCAGCACCGGGGCGAACGCGGACGCCACCAGCCCGATGGCGCCGATGAGCACCAGCAGCACGGTGCTGGTGACGTCGAAGCGGCCCAGGCGGAACCAGGCGTCACCCGAGTGGTCGCGGGACACGTTGAAAGGGGGCACGGGTCAAGGGTGCCAGATCAGCGGGACGCCTCGTCCTCCGGGGGCGCCCCGTCGCCCGCGACACGCTGCGCGGTGTACACCACCGGCTGGCTGAGCGAGCGGACGAAGAGCGCACCGGCGCCCAGCACGAGCGCGAAACCGAGGATCATGTGGGGCCAGGTGACCGACATCTCACCGAGGCCGTACTGGACGACGCCGAGGCCGAACACCGCGAAGCCGAGCAGGGTCAGGCCCTTCGTGTTGGACTGCTTGCCGTAGCGCATGCCCGAGAGCGCAGACACCAGCGACGTGCCGAGGAACACGATGGCGAGGGTCGCGTGCACGGCGCGCAGGTCGGGGTTGCCGCTCATCATCGTGCCGAGCACGCCCAGGGCGAGCACGACGAGCGCGTTCACGCCCGACGCCCCCCGGAAGACGTTGTGGGACAGCAGCGGTTCGAGTCGAGTGGTGGCCACGGCCACACCCTAGGGATCGGGGCGTCGCCCCGTAAAGCAACCGCCCCGGTCAGAGGTTGAGGTACTCCGCGATCTCGTCGCCGCGGACGGCCCACAGCGCGTCGATCAGCGCGACCCGGAAGGAGGCGGGCCCGCGGCTGTGCTCCTCGGCGCGCTCGGAGGCCACGGCCAGCCAGGCGGCACCCGCCAGGGCTCCCTCGAGGGGTCCGGTCACTGCGGCGCAGGCCGCCATCAGGGCGGACACCGCGGCACGCACGCCCGCCACCTGGGCGAGCATCGACGACCCGGTGAGGACCGCCACCTCGCGGCCCCGGAAGACCACGCGTTCGGCGGAGTCGCCCAGGGCGAGCGCGCCCTCGGCCGTGTCGAGGCGGACGCCGTCCACCTCGTTGGTCAGCGCACGCACGACGGTCGGCCGGTGGCCGAGCAGCCCCCGGACGCGGTCGACCCGCAGGGGCGCCCGGCCCAGGGGGGTGGCGTCGAGGACCCACGGCGTCCCACCCTGGCGGAGCTGGGCGACGGTCGGGTTGATGGCGTCGGACCACTCGGACACCAGCGTGCCGAGGTCGAGCATGACGGCGTCGGCAGTCAGGGCGGCCGACAGGGCGTCGGGGCTCGTCCCGGTGACGACCGAGCGGGCCCCGGCGCCGTGCAGCACGTCGGCCACGAAGGAGGTCGCGGCGCGGGGCGCGACGCAGTGGACGAGGGGGGCGCTCTCGCGGACCGCCTCGGCGGCGAATCCGACGGTCAGGGCGAGTCCGGAACGGGGCATGGGTTCAGTATGGCGAACCCGGGGCGTCCCTGCTGGTCAGGACGCCCCGGGTTCGGGTGGATCGGTGGTGCGGTCAGGCCTTGCGGCGCAGCGCCAACGTGAACAGAGCCACGGCGGCGAGAAGGTAGGCGAAGCCCAGGACGATGTGGACCATCGTCAGGTGCATCTCACCCAGCGCGATCTGGATGACGGCCAGGACCGGGAGGGACAGGGCGTGCATCATGAGGCCCTTGTCACCGCTGGCCCGGAACCAGAGGAAGCCGGCGACGCCCGCGACGACGGCGAGCACGAAGTTGAGGTTGCCCACCATGCCGTGCATCGCGTGCAGCGGGCCGGAGGACGTCAGCGGGCCCGTGGCCAGCAGCGGGGAGATGATCGAGCCGATCGCGGCCAGCAGGGCGGCGACGCGGAGGAAGGTCAGTTTGCCGTTCGAGGTCGTTGCAGTGGTGGTCACGGCGACCAGTGTAGCGAATGTTCAGGGACTGAATTTCTCGACCGCGCGCGATCCGCCGATGGGCCAAGATGGGGCCATGACCGCCGAGGGCTCGCACACCCACTACGCGGAGGCGTTCACCTCCTTTCGGATCCCTGCGACCGACCGCGAGGAGCGCGTCGCCCACGGCAAGTCGCTCCGGGAGTCGACCCCGCCGGAGTCGCTCGCCGACTGGACGCCCACGCCCGACCGCCCCGACGTGGTCGGCATCATCGAACGTTCCCACCGGGGGCGCCTGCCCTGGCTGCTCGG
>CALMPQ010000246.1 GCA_937872005.1 uncultured Propioniciclava sp. | reverse complement strand
GAAGTAATGGGTCATGGCTGCCTCTCGTCGCGGCGGGCGCGGGCCTCGGTCCGACGGGCGGCGAGTTGGTCGTCAGCCGGGTAGCCGACCTCCTCCAGCACCAGCCCGTGGGGCGGGAGCACGGTCACCTCGCCGGCGCGGTCGGTGCGGTCGAGCAGCCCGGTGAACCAGGCCCGGTCGCGCTGGCCGGTGCCCACGGCGACCAGGGCGCCCACCACCGAGCGGACCATCGAGTGGCAGAACGCGTCGGCGCGCAGGGTGACCTCGACGAGGCCGGTGGTCGGGTTGCGCGCGGCGTGCGCCTCGAGCATCTCCCGGATCGTCGTCGCGCCCTCGCGGCGCTTGCAGAAGGCGCCGAAGTCGTGGAGGCCGAGCAGGGTCCGGGCGGCGGCATCGAGGGCGGCGACGTCGATGGGGCCGCGCACGCGCACAGCGGAGTGACGCAGGAGGGGGTCGGGGGTGGCGTCCGCGAGCCGGAACACGTAGCGGCGCCAGATCGCAGCGAAGCGGGCGTCGAAGCCCTCGGGGGCCGGGGTCACGCGGTGGACGACCACGTCGTCGGGGAGGACCCGGTCGAGGCGTCGCGCGAGTTCGGCGGCGAACTCGTCCGGGCGTCCGGTCGGGGTGAGGTCGACGTGCGCGACCTGGCCGCGGGCGTGCACGCCGGCGTCGGTGCGCCCCGCCACGGTCAGGTCGGCGCGCTCGGGGAGGCGCAGGACGGTGGTGATCCAGTGCTCGAGGGTGCCCTGGACGGTGCGCAGGTCGTCCTGGGCGGCCCAGCCGTGGAACTCGCGCCCGTCGTAGGCCAGGTCGAGCCGGAAGCGCGTGGGCTCCTTCACAGCGGCACCTCACCGGACGCCCCGGGCCGCGGTGCGCGGTGGAGCAGGTCGGGTACGTCCGGGACGCGGCGGTAGGTGAGGTCGTGCACCGCGCGCCCGGCGTCGAGGCCGCGTTGCTCGTACTTGGTGAGGGGGCGCGGCTCCCAGCGCGGCGCCCAGCCGTCGTGGACGTTGACCAGACCGGGGGCGGGGTCGAGGACCTCGCGCATGGCCTCGGCGTAGTCGTCCCAGTCGGTGGCCAGGCGCCAGACCCCGTCGTCGGCCAGGCGCGAGGCGACGAGGGCGGCGAACTCGGGGGAGACCAGACGACGCTTGTGGTGACGCGGCTTGTGCCAAGGGTCGGGGAAGAACGTCCACAGTTCGGTGACGCTGCCCGGGGTGAAGAGGTGCTCGAGGCCCTCGACGCCGTTGGCGAGCACGACGCGCACGTTGGTCACGCCGTGGCGGTTGATGCGGCTCAGGGTCGAGGCGACCGCGGGCTGGAAGACCTCGAACGCGACGATGTTGGCCCCGGGGTGCTGCTCGGCGAGCGCGACGAGCGCCTCGCCGCGGCCCGAGCCGATCTCGACCAACAGCGGCGCCTCACGCCCGAACTCGGCGGCCCAGTCGATGTGGGCGTCGGGGTGCACGGACGTGCTCAACTCGCGCGCGGGGACGCGGATGACGAGGCGATCGGCCAGCATGTCCCACGCCTTCTGCTGCGACTCGTTCATGCGGGCAGAGCGGCGGACGTAGGAGACCACCTCACGGTGGACCCGGGGACGATCAGGGCGTGGCACGCGCCGAAGGATACCGGGCGGGTAGGTTGGAGGCGTCCCCGCGTGGAAGGTGCTCCCCATGAGATTCGTCCTGAATGTGATCTGGCTTCTCTTCGGCGGCATCTGGCTGTCGCTCGGCTACTTCTTCTTCGGCCTCGTCGCCTGCATCTTCATCATCACGATCCCGGTCGGGATCGCTTCGTTCCGCATGGGCGCCTACGCGCTGTGGCCGTTCGGCAAGACGGTGGTCACGAAGGCGAACTCGGGCGTCGGGTCGGCGCTGATGAACGGCATCTGGTTCGTCATCGGCGGCCTGTGGCTGGCGATCGGGCACCTCACCACGGCGGCGGCCCAAGCGATCACGATCATCGGCATCCCGCTGGCGATCGCGAACCTCAAGATGATCCCGGTGACCTGCTTCCCCTTCGGCAAGCAGATCGTTGATTCTGACGTCATTCCGGCGGGTACGCGGCCGATCTTTTCGATCTGACAGGCCTTCGCCGCAGGATGTAGCGTTGGGGTAGTGCTCGACCCCTACCTCTTCACGTCCACCCTGCTGACGCTCTTCGTGATCCTCGACCCGCCCGGTCTGCTGCCGGTGTTCCTCGGGCTGACCCGTGGCATGTCGCGGCGGGAGCGCAATCGTTCGGCACTGGGGGCGTCCATGGTGGCGTTCGGGGTGATCGGGCTGTTCGCGATCTTCGGGCGGTTCATTCTCGACTACCTGCACATCACGATCGAGGCGTTGCAGGTGTCGGGGGGCTTCCTGCTGCTGCTCGTGGCGATGCAACTGCTGACCGGGGCGGGGGAGTCCGAGGTGAACCCGAGCGGCACCAACATCGCCATCGTGCCCCTCGGCATCCCGCTGCTCGCGGGGCCGGGTTCGATCGTGGCCATGATGCTGGCCGTGCAGCAGGCGCGGCCGGCGGGGCTGTGGGGCTTCGCCACGGTCGGCCTCGCACTCGTCGCAGCCCTGGCCCTGGTGTGGGTGTTCCTCCGCTTCGCCGGCGCGATCCGGCGGGTGCTGCACCACTCGGGCACCATCCTCCTCACGCGCGTGGCGGGGATGCTGCTCGCCGCGATCGCGGTGCAGATGTTGGCCGACGGGGTGCTGACGTTCCTGCGGCAGGTGTGAGACCGCAGTCCGGGGCGTCCGGACCAATTGCTGGCAACGGGTGGAGCTGTTTGTCGGGCGCGCCTATTCTTCGTGACGTGCGCGCCGACGGAACAGACAGCCCCGCGGCGCTGTGGTTCGCCCGGTTCACGGCGCGGATCCGCGAGGCGCTGCCGGCCTCGGTCCAGCGCGTCCTGCCCGTCACGTTCATCGGGTACGCGTTCATCAACGGGTCGGCGTTCCTGCTGGACATGGGCTTCCTCGCCGTGGTGGGGCAGTTCCTGCCGCACTGGCCCTACGGGATCGTGTTCTCGATGGGGTACGCGCTCGCCTCGGTCTACGCGTTCTTCCTGAACCGCTGGCTGAACTTCCGCGAGCACGGTGACCTGGGCAAACAGTCCAGCAAGTACACCTTCGTGATCATCAGCAACTACGTGATCTGGATCCTCGGCTTCGGCACCCTGCTCGGGATGCTCGGCGTGCCGCTGATGGTCGCTCGCGTCACCGCGGCGTGCATCGAGGGCCTCTACATCTACCTGCTGCTGCGCCTGTGGGTGTTCCCGCGCCACAAGGGCGATGCGGACGCCGAGCCTGCGGCCGTCGACCTGCCGGCCAAGGCGTCCTGAATCTCTGGTGGGTGGGGGTGCCGCCTGCCCCTGAATGACAAAACTCCGGTATCCCGGAGATCTGACGCGTCTGGAGCCCCAGATCGATGTCAAATCTCCGGAATACCGGACTTTTGCCCTCGGGCCTACCCCGGGTCAGTCCTTCTTCGCGAACTTCTCCACCAGGTTGGCGGGCAGCAACTCGTACCCGTGGAACTCACGGGTGAAGGTGCCGGTGCCCTGGGCGATGCCGCGCAGGTCGATGGCGTAGCGGGCCATCTCCATCTGCGGGATCAGGGCGGTGATGATGACCTTGCGGCCGTCGGTGTCGGTGCCCTGCATCTGCCCGCGCTTGCCGGAGATGTCGGTCATGACCGCGCCCATGTACTCCTCGCCCACGGTGACCGTGACGAGGTCGATCGGCTCGAGCAGCGCGACATTGCGACCGACCACCGCGGCCTCCTTCAGCGCCGCCCCGGCCGCCATCTGGAAGGCCATGTCGGAGGAGTCCACCGAGTGGGCCTTGCCGTCGAAGAGCGTCACGCGCACGTCGACCATGGGGAAGCCGGCGATCACACCGCGCTCGAGCTGCGCCTTGGCGCCCTTCTCGACCGACGGGATGAAGTTGCGCGGCACCGCGCCGCCCACGACCTTGTCGACGAACTCGAAGCCGGCGCCGCGCTCGAGCGGCTCGACGTCGATGTTCACAACGGCGTACTGCCCGTGGCCGCCGGACTGCTTGACGTGGCGGCCCAGCGCCGTGGCCTTGGCGGTGAAGGTCTCGCGCAGGGCGATCTTCACCTCCTCCTGCTCGACGTTGACGCCGTAGCGCTCCTTGAGGCGGTTGAGCAGCAGGTCGGCGTGCGCCTGGCCGGTGGTCCACAGCACGAGCTGGTCGGCTGCGCCGCGGGCGAGCTTCACCGTCGCGTCCTCGACCGCGAGGCGGTTCAGGGCGCCGGAGAGCTTGTCCTCGTCGTTGCGGGTCGCGGCCTTGATCGCCAGCGGCAGCAGGGCGGCGGGCTTCCTCCAGTTCGACACCAGTACGACGTTGTCGCGCGACGAGATCGTGTCGCCGGTCTCGGCGGTGGTCAGCTTGGGCAGCATGACGATCTCGCCGGCGATCGCGGAGTTCTTCGGCTTCAGCTCGACGCCGTGCGCCTGCTGGATCTGGCCGATGCGCTCCTCGTCGTCGTGGTCCTTGGCCTCGTCGGGGTCGATGCCCAGGAAGTGGGACGCGTGGCCCGACACGTGCACCGTGTCGTCACTGCGCAGCGTGCCCGAGAAGATGCGCACCATCGACAGCCGGCCCGCGAAGGGGTCGGTCGTGGTGCGGATCACCTGGGCCACCAGCGGCGCGTCGGGGTCGGACGGGGCGTCGCCGAGCTCCTCGCCCGTCAGCTTCACCATCACCGGGTTCGGGTGGGTGCTCGGGGTCGGGAAGCCCTGCTCGATGAGGCTGAGGAGTTCCTCGGTGCCGAGACCCGAGCTCTGCACCACCGGCACGACCGGGAACAGGTTCGCGCCCGACGTGGCCTTCATCAGGTCGTCGAGCAGGTAGTCGCGGCCGGGGTCCTCACCCTCGAGGTAGGAGTCCATGAGCTGCGCGTCGTCCGCCTCCTGGATGAGGCCCTCGATCAGCGCGTTGCGGTGCTCCTCGATGAGCTCGTCGTGCGTGTCGTCCTGCTCGTTCAGCACCGGTTCGCCGCCCGCGGAGTAGTCGCGGAACCGGCGCGACAGGACACCGACCGTCCCGTTGATCCCCGCACCCGAGCCGACCGGCACGTGCGTGGGCAGGACGCCGTCGCCCAGCTTGTCCTTCAGTTCGGCCACGACGGTGTCGAAGTCGGAGTGGGCGGCGTCCAGCTTGGTCAGGGCGATGACGCGGGGGAGACCGGCCTCGGCGCACTCCTCCCAGAGGGCCTGGGCGGCGCCGTCGATCCCGTCCGCGGCCGACACCACGAAGATCGCCGCGTCGGCGGCGCGCAGGCCCGCGCGCAACTCGCCGACGAAGTCGGAGTGGCCCGGGGCGTCCAGCAGGTTGACGAAGACGTCTCCGGTCACGAGAGATGCGAGATAGAGCTGGGAGAGACGCTCGGCGTCGTCCTTCTCGCCCCTGTAGCCGGCGACGCGCGCCCGCAGCAACTGTTCGA
>CALMPQ010000245.1 GCA_937872005.1 uncultured Propioniciclava sp. | reverse complement strand
GTCAGCGATGCTGCAACCGGCCCCTGACCTGCTAGTACTTGCGGCGTGCCATCGCGGTGAACCCGTGGGCCTCCAGGGTGGCGCCGAAGTCGTCCACCTTGTCCTCGACCGCCGCGCCGCGCGCCTGGACGCGCCCAACCGCCGCCTCGAGGTCGCCGAGTCGATGCTCCAGCGCCCCCAGTCGGGCGTGCAGGTGGTGGAACTCGCGCTGCAGGTAGCGGGTCAGGTAGGCGAGCTCGGTCGCCTCGCCGGGGAGGGGCACCGCGTCGGTCTCGTGGGGGTGCAGGTGCCGGTGGGCCAGCACCTCCTCGACCACCCCGACGGCCAGGGGCGGCCCGGGTCGCAGGTGGGCCTGCCAGTTCTCGACGACGGGCACGTCCTCCCGCAGGGGGCGCCCCTCGCCGTGGGCCCAGCGCCGGTAGAGCAGTTGGATGGGGGCGAAGGCGTTGTTGCGCAGGAGGTCGGGCAGCGGCACCGGCGGCATCTGGAGCCACAGTGACTCCCGGTTGCCCTCGACCACGTGGGGGCCGTGGACGTCCTCCATCGCGAGGTCGTATCGCGTGATGACGCCGGCGTGCTGCGAGTGTTGTTCGAGGAACGTGACGGTGCGTTGGAGGAACGTCGGCTCCCAGGTGTCCTGCACCTCGTGGAAGGCGAGGAACTCACCCGTGGCGACCGCCGCACCCGCATCGGAGACGGCCTCGCGGCCCGGGGCGTCCGGCTCGTGCAGCACCTGGACGCGGTCGCGCAGGCCGGGCTCCAGGGCGGCGACGAGGCCGTCGACGGCCTTGCGATCGGGCGTGTCCACCACGAGGACGAGCTCCCAGTCGCGGAAGGTCTGGGCGGCCACGTCAGCGACTGCCCGGCGCAGCAGGGACTCGTTGTCGCCGGTGGGCACGACCACGGCGACGCGGGGCGAGGTGCCGGTCACGATCAGGCCTCCCGGTGCAGCTTGTGGTTGGCCGCCTGCGCGCGGGGACGGATCACGAGCCGGTCGATGTTCACGTGCGCCGGGCGCGTGGCCACCCAGGTGATCGCGTCCGCCACGTCCTCGGCCACCAAGGGGTGGGGGACGCCCGCGTACACCGCGTCGGCCTTCGCCTGGTCGCCGGCGAACCGGGTCAGGGAGAACTCCTCGGTGTGCACCAGCCCGGGTGCCACCTCGCAGACCCGGATCGGCTTGCCGACCACCTCCAGGCGCAGGGCCCCGGCCAGCATGCGCTCGCCTGCCTTGGCGGCGTTGTAGCCCGAGCCCCCCTCGTAGGCGGCCTCGGCGGCGGTCGAGGTCACGAACACGATCGTCCCGCCCGCAGCCTCGATCGCGGGCAACAGGGCCTTCGTGACCCGCCCGGCGCCCAGGACGTTGGTCTGGTACATCGTCGTCCAGGCGTCGAGGTCGGCGGCGGCCAGCGGTTCCAGGCCAACGGCCCCGCCGGCGTTGTTGACGAGGACGTCGCAGCGGTCGCCGACGGCGTCGACGAGCGCGGCGACCTGGTCGGCGTCGGTGATGTCGCAGGCGATGGCGCGGCCGCCGATCTCGGTGGCGAGGGCCTCGAGGCGGTCGAGGCGGCGGGCGGCGCAGATGACGTGGAAGCCCTCGGCGGCCAGCGCGCGGGCGGTCGCGGCGCCGATGCCGCTCGAGGCGCCGGTGACGACGGCGATGGGTTGGCTCATGGCCACACCCTAGCGACGCCGGAGCGCCGCGAGCGCCAGCGGCAGGGTGAGGGCGCACAGGGCTGCGGTCAGCGCCATGCCGACCCCGAAACCGGACACCCGTATCGGGGCCGTCGCCGTCGCGACGGCGGTGGCCCTCGCCTTGCCGACCGCGACCATCGTCGCCACTGTGGACGACCTTCACCGCCGCCGAGATGACGGCCATGAACGCCGCGGCCGACAAGCTCGCCGTGGCGATCCAGGGGGCGGCGGGCGGCGCGGGCATCAGGTTCAGCGATGTCAGGACGCCGTTCGTCGGCCACGAGGTCTGCTCCGGTGCGCAGTGGGTGAACAACGCCGACATCTTGGCCCAGTACAACTCGTTCCACCCGAACGCGGCCGGGTACTCGGGCGGGTACCAGCCGGTGGTCAAGGCGTCCCTCGGTCTGGGCTCTGGTGGTGGCAAGGGTGGCAAGGGCAAGGTCACCACCGGCACCGTGACGTCGACCGACACGCAGCGCGGCAAGGTGAATGTGGGCTGACCACGTGGCAATGAGTCCCCGCTCACTGGGGGATCAGTGTCGGCAGACCGGCAGCGATCCCGCAGTGAGTGGGCACTCACGCGCGTGGCGTCCAGCCGTTGGCGGCCGCGAGGGACGCCAGGTCGGCGATCGGCGGGCAACGGCGGCAGGACTGGAAGTCGCCGGCCCACCCTTGTGACCGGAAGCGGAGCGCCATCTGGAAGGCCACCGCGCACGGGCGCGCGTGCGTGTCGACGCTGCCGTAGCGGAGCGTGACGTCGCTGCCCACCGCATGCGCGTTGTCCCGCCACAGGTCTCGGAACACGCCCGACCCGTCGTGGCCCAGCGTGCCGTCGAGCTCGACGAGTGTCGCCCACTCCCGGTAGCGGACGTCGGTGCGGGTTCCCACGCTCACCGATTGCTGGCGGTCGCCGATGGGGAGCCCGTGCGCCCGCTCGACGTCGCGGGCGAACCGAGCCTCGAGGATGCTGTCCTGCCCCAGCAGGTCGCCCAGGACCTCGAGGCGCTCGGCGCGTTCCCGGCCGCGGCGCCGCGCGGCGAGCACCGAGCGCACCCGGTCGAGTGAGGTCTTCGAGGCCTGCACGGCGTCGAGAACCAGCCCGACCCACCGCTCAAGGTCGAGGGTCGCACCGGCGTCGACGAGGGCCACCTCCAGCGGGACGCAGGGCAGCGTGCCGCGTGCGCGGGTCAGGCGCGACTCCCCGTCCTGGCGGAACACCCATCCCCTGCGGGGGCTGACGGTCGCCCTGGTCGGAGGTGTCCAGGTCTCGATGAGGGTCGGAGCATCGACCAGCCCGGCGCGGTGCAGCACGATCCTGCCGCCCAGCGCGGACCCGGGCCCGGCGATGAGGTGACCGGCCCAGGCTCGGGCCACGATGTCGGTGGTTTCGGGGCGGCGATAGACGCCCGACGTGACCGGCAGCAGCCACTCGTCGCGCAGCAGACGACGCAGGGGTGTGGGCGATACGTGCTCTAGCACCTGTCGGCGGGAGACGACGCCGTCCTGGTGACGGATCAACCTGTCGAGGAGGGGCGGTACCTCGTGACGCACATACTGAAGGGTTATAGGCAGCGCCTGTCAGGAGCGGTGAGTGCCCACTCACTGCGGGATCGCTGCCGGTCTGCCAGCAGTGATCCCGCAGTGAGCGATGACTCATCCGGAGGCTCGGGTTAGGCTCAGCCGTGGCCGAAGCAGAGATCCTGACCGTCGACGGACACGAGGGCGTCCGCGAGGTGAAGCTGTCCAGCGCTGACAAGGTGCTCTGGCCGGCGACCGACGGGGGCAAGGCGGTCACCAAGCGCGACCTCGCCGAGTACTTGCTGGCGGTCGCCGAGCCGTTCCTGCGCATCAACGGCGACCGGCCGATGACGCTGCAGCGCTTCCCCGACGGCATCGAGGGTGAGGAGTTCTTCGCCAAGCGCCCGCCCGCCGGCGCTCCCAAGTGGCTCAACCGGGTGACCTGCACCTACCCCTCGCGGCGGCGCCACGACCAACTCACCTTCGACGAGCCCGCTGCCCTGGCGTGGGCGGCGCAGATGGCGACCATCACGTTCCACCCGTGGCCGGTGCGCACGGCCAACCTCGACAACCCCGACGAGTTCCGCATCGACCTCGACCCGCAGCCGGGCCGCGACTTCCGCGACGCCGTCGAGGCCGCGGTGGCGCTGCGCGAGGTGATGGCCGAGGTCGGCCTGACGGCGTACGCGAAGACGTCGGGCAACCGGGGCGTCCACGTCTACGCGCGGATCGCGCCGACTCACGAGTTCCAGGACGTCCGGCATGGAGTCATCGGGGTGGCCCGCGAGCTCGAGCGTCGCCTGCCCGACCTGGTCACCACGAGCTGGTGGAAGGAGGAGCGCGGCGAGCGCGTCTTCGTGGACTTCAACCAGGCCA
>CALMPQ010000244.1 GCA_937872005.1 uncultured Propioniciclava sp. | reverse complement strand
GTGGGCATCCGCATTCGGCGCCGTCGCGGCGCCACCTCGACTTCAACTCCGCGCCCTTCATCGCCATTTGGGAGACGACGCAGGCGTGCGATCTGGCCTGTAAGCACTGCCGGGCCAGCGCCCAGCCGCTGCGCGACGATCGCGAGCTCACCACCGCCGAGGCGAAGGCGATGATGAAGCGGCTGCGCGAGTTCGGGCCCATCGTGTTCGTGTTCTCCGGGGGCGACTGCTTCAAGCGTCCCGACATCGTCGAACTGGTCGAGTACGGGGCCAAGCTGGGCATGCGGATGGGCATCACGCCCGCCACCACCTCGCTGGCCACCAAGGAGTTGCTGATCCAGCTCCGTGACGTCGGCCTGACGCGGGTGGCGATCTCCTTGGATGGTTCCAACGCCGCGATCCACGACGAGTTCCGCCAGGTCAAGGGGTCCTTCGACCACGGGCTGCGAGTCCTGCGGGAGGCCCAGGAGGTGGGCCTGTCGACGCAGGTCAACACGGTGATCCGCAAGGCGAACATCGACGACATGCACGCCATGACCGAGCTGATGACGACGCTCGGCGTCGTGTTCTGGGAGGTGTTCTTCCTCGTTCCGATGGGTCGGGCCAAGGCCGAGGACGTGGCGTCGGCCGACGAGTTCGAGGACGTGTTCCACCAGCTCTACGATCTGTCCAAGTCGGCTCCCTTCGACATCAAGGCGACCGCGGCCCCGCAGTATTCGCGGGTCGTGATGCAGCGCAAGCGCGCGGAGGTGCGCGAGGGCGCCGACGAGGATGTCACCGAGGTGATGACCCGGGGCATGCACTACTCGCAGTCCGACGGCATCGGGCGGGCCCGCAACGTCAACGATGGCGACGGCTTCGTCTTCATCTCTCACGTCGGCGACGTGTACCCCTCCGGCTTCCTGCCGGTGTCCGCGGGCAACATCCGCGACGATGACATCATCGAGATCTACCGCAACTCGCCCGTGTTCCAGGCGCTGCGGGACCGCACTCAGCTCAAGGGCAAGTGCGGGGTGTGCGGCTACCGGGACGCCTGCGGTGGTTCCCGGGCCCGCGCCTACGCCATGACGGGCGACTATCTGGCGGAGGAGCCGTTCTGCGCGCACGTTCCCAAGCGGGAGCCGCTGATCCCCAGCCCCAAGCCGCGCACGGTGCTGCCTTTGAACCCCGTGCAGCACTGACGGCCAGGTCGCGCCTCAGTCCTCGACACTCTGGGCCTCAGTCCTCGGCGCGCGGAGGGTCAGTCCTCGGCGGGTTGAAGCTCAGTCCTCGGCGAGTCAGGGACGCGTGGTCGCTTGGGCCGGGACGCGATCGCAGGGGGGCGGTAAGGGCGCCTGCGGGACGGGCGTGCCGAGGATCGCGTTGAGGATGCCGACGAGCCGGTCGGCAGGCATGACCCCGTCGCTGCCGACCCGACGACCTTCGAAGTAGCTGTTGCGGCCCTCGTGCACGACAGGACCACCGTCGTAGATCGTGACCCGGCCGTCCTTCATGGCGCGATGCCACGGCGAACTCGGGGTGAAGGGCCAGCGCCCGGGGAAGACGAGCGGCCCGAGCAGGCGAAGCCGGTCGCGACCACCGCGAATGTCCCAGAAGTGCTGCAGGTGGTCGAAGCCCGGGTCGGCGTTGAACACGCCCCCGATGGAGACCGCGCTCACCGGGACGCCCAGCAGCGACAGCATGGACGCCGCCCCGACCGCCATCTGGCCGCCCCCGCTGAACCCGACCAGCGTCACGGGGACGCGACTGCCCGGCACGTAACCGTGCTGCCGCAACGCGTCCCAGATCGCGAGCGCCAGCCCAGCGTTGAAGGTGGGACCGTAGCGGGGGTCGGCCGAGACCAGCACCTGGAGCACGTTGCGCAGATTGATCAGGTACGGGGCCAGGCTTTCGCGACGGACGCGGCGGCGCTTGTTGAGCCACGTCCACAGGCCTGAGGTGGCTCGCTGCAGCAGGCTGAGGTCGTTGGCGGCGTACGGGAACACACCGGCGATGACGCGGACGCGCGGCAGGTCGTGCTCGACCCGATGCCACACCGCCTGCTCCCGCATCGAGATGCCCTCGCCGTCGACGACCCCGATCCCGGACAGGTAGACCACGTACCGGTCCGGCTGCTCCCCGGCGCCCGTTAGCTGACGTGAGGCCGCCGCATCGCCAGGCGCGTCCGCGGATGTCAGCGCCAGGGTCCGACGGGCCTGCACGGCCCCCTGAGAGGACCACCAGCGCAGCGACTCCAGCGGGGCGAGCAGCGCGAACACGACCAGGAGGGCGACCAGGGCACCCAGCAACCACCAGATCATGCGCGTCCCCCGGCGGCGGGCTCGGGATCGCCGTGGCCGGGTGCCGAGGCGGCGACCGGCACGAAGGGCCCGCCGGTGAGGATGTTCGCCCCCGTCACGATGACCGGCTCGCCCGTGGCCAGCGTCCACAGCCGTGACGACACCCAGCCCAGTGGCGCGGCCAGCAGCCGGGCCAGCAACTGCATCAGTAGCCAGCCCGACAAGGCGATCAGCAGTGCCAGCCAGCCGGGCAACGCGTAGGCCGCGCCCAGCAGCACGAACAAGACCAGAAACGACCACAGTTCGAGCACCCGGGCCATCCCCAGGCCGACGAACGGCAGGAACGTGAGTGCGTTGAACACGTGCGGGGCCAGGGACAGCAGGAACACCGTCAGGATCGTCATCAGGGGGAGGGGACGCCGCGTCACGGCCAGCGCGACCCCCCACGTCACCAGCGCCTCCATGAGCCGCAACCCGATGAGCAGGGCCAGCGCCAGCCCGCCGGAGACGACCGCCCGGACGCCGCGCACCCGGTTGAGGAACAACACTCCGCTCTGTCCGACGCCGATCGACAGCAACGCCAAGGCGGCCACCCCGACCGAGGACCAGAACAGGTCCACGCTGCCGAGGTGGCCGGGCAGGGCGGCGTCCTGACGCAGGACGTCGCCCACCAACTGCAATGAC
>CALMPQ010000243.1 GCA_937872005.1 uncultured Propioniciclava sp. | reverse complement strand
AGCTGATCACCTTGAGCCGATTGCCGATCAGACGGCTCGTCCGGACGGCGTCGGCGCGGGGGGACTCTGTGCGTGCTGCAGCGCCGGGGGTGGGCTTCGTCGCCTTCCCCGGATCCTGTCGCACAGCGCTCAACGCGGGCGCCTCCTCGCATACCCCCGGCCGGTTTCCCCACGGGCCGGTCGGCGCCACTGTAACCCGTTTCGGTCGACGGGTGAAACGCGCGAATCGAGGCGTTCCGGACGCCTTGTCTATCCGATCTCCATCCCCCGGCGGATGGGATCGCCCCCCTGCCAACGGCCAAGCTGAGCATGAGGTGCACGCCGTGCACACCTGCGTGCTTGCGAGTGCGCCGGAACAGGGTGGTGGATGCGATGACGAAGATGGATCTCGAACCGGTCGAGGTGGCTGGGACGCCGGCCCCGGCGCAGTCCGACCGCCTCGGCGGCTTCCTCAAGGTGGGCCCGATCGTGCTGGTGCTCGCCATCGTGGCGTTCGGCCTGTTCTACTGGTTCGACCAGCGGACGCCGAAGGCCCCCTCCATCGTCACGACCCAGATCGGCGCTGCCGAGCAGGCCATCCGCGACCAACCCAACAACGTGCAGGCCCGACTTGACCTCGGCCTGCTGTACCACCACGCCAACCGCCTGGATGAGGCGATCACCCAGTACGACCAGGTGCTGACGGTGGCGCCCGGCCACCTCGATGCTCACATGGGCAAGGGTGCGGTGCTCCAGTCCAAGGGCGATCTGCTCGGGGCCACCGCTGAATATGCCGCGGTGACCACCGCGAACAAGGGCCGGGAGTTCTCGGCCGTCGACACCCGACTGCAGGCTGCGTACTACCAGCTCGGCGTCATCGCCCTCCAGCAGGGCAACGGGGAGGCGGCTCTCGGGCACCTCGAGAATGCGCTGCGGATCAGCCCCACCGACTCGGACGCGCTCTTCCAAGCCGCACGGGCCATGCGGCAACTCGGCCAGAACGACGAGGCGGTCGTCACGCTCCGCAAGGCGCTCACCTTCGTGCCGACGGAATGGTGTGAGCCGTACCAGGAGCTGAAGGGCGCCTACGAAGGGATCGGAAAGGCCCCAGCCGCTTCTTGGGCGGACGCAATGAACACGTTCTGCAGCGGTGACTCGGCGACGGCCAAGCAGCAGCTCGAGACTCTCGTGGAGGGCGACGCAGGCCCCGACGCGATGCTTGGTCTCGGCCTGATCGCCCAGACCGAGAAGGACGATGCGGGGGCGACCGCGTGGTATCGCAAGGTGCTGGAGCGCGACCCCGGCAACATGGCCGCGATCGCGGCGCTGGCGGGTATGGGTGTCGGCCCCGACGCGACCGCTGAACCGAAGAAGTGACGGAGGACGACATGGCCAGGTCTGGCGACACGCTCAGCGAGGGCAGCGTCCTCGACATCTTCGAGGGCGAGGACGTCACGCCTCCCACAGCTCCCGGCGGCCCCGGCGGAGGTGGCCCGGCGCGTGCCCTTCCCGACGAGGATGACTCGCGCAATCGACGCCGCAAGGTGCTCGCGTTGGTGTTGGCCTTCCTGATGTTGGTCGTGGGGGCGCTCGTCGCCTGGTACCTGCTGACGCGCAAGCCCCTGAGCCAGCTGCCCGGCGTCAACGTCGTGGCCACCCCCACGTACAAGACCTCCTTCTTCGGGGTGGACAAACCACTGGGCGTTGCGGCCGCAGCCGATGGCAGCAGGGTCTTCGTCACGCACGGCGGAACGACCCCGGGCGTGACGATGTTCGACCGCGACGGCCGCATCCTCCGTGAGCTCGAGTTGCCCGCCGAGCCGGCCTACCACGTACCTGTCTACTTGACGGTCGCGCCCGATGGGACCCTCTGGGTGGGAGACCGGGCGGCCGGAGCGATCTACACCTTCACTCCCGAGGGCGACCCGCTCTCGACCTTCACCCCGAAGGACGAGACCGTGTTCTACTCCCCGCTGGGCATCGCGGTGGCGCAGGATGGCACGCTCTACGTGGCCGATGTGCTGTCCAACGAGCCGGCCAAGCACCGCATCCTGGTCTTCGCCGCCGACGGCACGCTGCTGCGCACGCTCGGCGAGGGCATGCTGAACTACCCCAACCAATTGCAGGTGGACGCCGCGGGCAACCTGTACGTCACCGACAGCAACCATGCCCGGTTCGTCGTCTACGACACCGAAGGCAAGCAGGCACTGTTGACCGGTCCGGGTGCGGGGCTGGGCGATCTCGGGCTACCCCGCGGCTTCGCCATTGACGACCGCGACCGGTTGTTCGTGGCCGACACCACCGACCACCAAGTGCGTATGTACACGCTGGGGGAGACGCTGACGGCGCCCCCGACCTTCGTCGCCGCCTTGGGCACGCAGGGCGTCGGAGATGGCCAGTTCAACTTCCCGAACGGCGTGGCGATCGATGCGCGTGCACGCATCTACATCACCGACCGCGAGAACAACCGAGTCCAGGTGTGGGGGTTCTGACCCATGCCTGCCCCAGAGGTGGCCACCCCGGTCCCGCAGCCAGCGGTGTCCGGACTCGTGGCACGACAAGTGAATAGCCCTACGAGCTCAGAATGGAGAACATCATGAGCACTACGAAGAGGGTGCTGGGAGGTGCGCTCGCGACACTCGTGGGCGTGGCATCAGCGCTCTTCATCAGCACGGCACCCGCCTACGCTGACAACGGTCCGCACGTCAAGGTGAGCACGGCTGACAATGTCCTGGTCAGCGAGCTGCAGCCGGGTCGGTGCGCATCCTGCCACCGGGTCCACACGGCCAAGAGCACCGACGGCATGCTGCTCAAGACCGACCAGACCAACCTGTGCTACTCCTGCCATGGTGACGGTGGCACGGGTGCGATGACCAACGTCCAGTCCGGCATCGGCTACGCCGGTGCGGGCGAGGTCGACCCGACGACGGGCATCTGGACCGACTCGGTCCGCGGCGCCCAGGTCGGTGCCCTGCGGGGCGGTGGCTTCGACCAGGCCATGATCGACGCCGGCGCCGCAGTGCGGGCCGGGACGACGTCGCCGACCGGAGCCACGGCCCACCTGATCCCCGCCGCCACCACTCCCGAGGTGACCAACGGCAACCACATGGGTGGCCAGGGGATCGTCTGGGGCGCCGGTGCGTACTCGGAGACGCCGGTCGCGGGCACCGCGCTCGCCGCAGGTGTCCAGCTCGAGTGCGGTTCGTGCCACGACCCACACGGCAACGGCAACTACCGCATCCTGAAGGCCATCCCCGACTTCACGCCGGGGACCACCGCCCAGAAGGAAGCGCGCCAGGTCAACATTCCCGACACGGACACCAAGGTGTACACCACGACCAACTACTGGTTCGCGGCGGACACCAACGCGTTCTTGGGCAAGACTTCAGCCGACGGCTCGGCCTATCAGACGAACATGGCGCTCCAAGGCGTCAGTGCGACTGACCCGACCCCGATCAGCAAGCCGCTGCTCACCCGTGGAACCAATCCCCAACCCGTGTACGTGGACAAGTACATCGCAAACGTGGCTGCCTGGTGCACCACGTGCCACACGCGCTACCTGGCCCCCAGTGGCTCGCGTAGCAACGACTCCGGCGACGCGATCTACACCTACCGGCACACGAGTGACCACCTCAGCGGCGGTGAGTACGGTGCGAACCGTAACTGCATGAGCTGCCACGTGGCGCACGGTTCGAACGCAACGATGGGCGAAACGGTGCCCGTTGAGTGGCCGGGTGGCACCGCCACCTCGTCGGACAACCGCATGCTCCGGGTGGACGACCGGGGCGTCTGCCTGCTGTGCCACAAGGTCTGATCGACCAGCCGGGTCGAGCCTGACCATCGTCAACCTCGCTCGGCTGTGGGGCCCTCGGGCCCCGCAGCCGAGCGAACCCCCACCTTCTCCTCACCCAGGAAGTACGGATGAGAACCTCCACCAGTCAGACCCGGCGCATCGGCGCCGTGCTGCTGGCGACCGTGCTGCCCCTGACCACCCTCTTCGCGCTCCAGGTAGCCGGCCCGGCCGCCGCCGAGGAGCCCCTTGATTCCCCGACCCCGACGGTGACACCCATCCCGGTCGCCACGGTTGGGTCCACGCCAACTCCCGTGGTCGAATCCACCCCTGAGCCCACGGTGACGGCCCTTCCGACCGCCGCGCTCACCGGGCTCGGCCTGGTGCTGGCCCCGATCGCCGAGCCCGGCGCCGAGGCGTCCTACCTCGCCCCCGGCGCCCCGCTCGAGGGCGTCGCGCCGTTCCAGGTGCTGCGCGTCAACGCGCTCGTCGGCAACCACGGCGACCTCGCCGCCGTCTGGACGCCGCAGGTCGAGTTCCGCGGACCCGGCCAGGCCGAGTTCCAGCCGGTGCCGACCGAGGTGACCCCCGGCGTCCCGCTGCACACCACGCACGAGTGGGTGACAGTTTCGGGTGGCACCGAGCCCGGACCCGAGACCACGACACTCACCACCGGCCACCAGCCAACCCCCCAGGGCCTGACGCAGGTGCAGGGACGCCGCGCCGGCGGCCCCAACCCCGACGTCACCCAGGTGGTCGAGCCGGGCAGCGCCACCGAGCAGGAGTTCACCGTCAAGCTCGGCCTCGAGGCCGAGTTCGGCGCGACGTACGAGCTGCGCATCACCAACGCGGGGGAGCCCCTCGCGGGCCTCGAACCGGTACAGGTCGTGCTGGCGGCCGAGCCGACCGTGGAGCTGGAGGCGCCCGAGGCGCAGACCCGCGTCGCCCGGCTGGCGTTGGCTGCGCAGGCCGAGGCCACGACGACCTCGACCATCCACCAGCCCTTCAGCCCCGGGGGCGGGAGCTGCGCGACGTGCCACAGCACCCACCGTGCCCAGTCGTCCTCGCTCGTGCTCGCCGACAGCCAGACCGCCCAGTGCGCGACGTGCCACGGCGCCGCCGGCCTGGGCGGACCCGCCGACATCGCCGCCGAGTTCGCGGGGGCCACCCCGAACGACTTGGGGACCCGGTCCTTCTACTCCCACGAACTCACCGCCAACGGTCACACCACCGCCAAGGCAGAGGTGGCCGCGGGCGCCCTCAGCACCCGGCACGCCCAGTGCTCCGACTGCCACAACCCTCACGATGTGACCCGTGCCCCCGCCGCCTACGACGCCGCCACCGGCACGTGGGGCAAGGCGGGCAGCACCGGCACCGTGGGCGTCCTCGCCACGTTCGGGGCTGCGGGCACCGCGCCCACCCTCACCCCGCTGGGCCAGGACGACGCCAAGGTCACCGCCGAGCAGCAGGTCTGCCACACCTGCCACTCGCCGTTCGCCACCCAGCTCGAGAACGATCCCGCACGCCCCTCACGCGACCGCACCGACGTCGCCAAGGCGTTCAACCCGGCCAACACCTCCTACCACCCGGTCGAGGCGCCCGGCCGCAACCAGTCGCGGAAGATGGCCGACAGTCTCAGCGGCTACTCGCCCTACCGCCTGTGGACACTCCAGACCACCGACACCATTCGCTGCACCATGTGCCACACCTCCGGGAGTACGCCTGCAGGCACCGACCCGGCTGCGTCGCTGCCCGTCCATGCCTCCGCCAACCGCGGCATCCTCGTGCGGCCGTACGAGAACCGCCAGCTCCCGCCCCGCGGCGAGTACCGGCGCACCGCGAACTTCGCGCTGTGCCTCACCTGCCACGCCCAGGCTCCCTACACCTCGGTGTCGGGGGCGGGCGCGACGACGGCCACCAACTTCGGCTGGCACGGCATGCACATCGCGGGCATGGCGCTGACCGGGTCGGGTGGCACCGACATCGACGTGGCCGGGGCCGGCCAGGGCAACGCCCTCTGCGCCGAGTGCCACTTCCGGAGCCACTCGACGACGGACGCCGTCCCCGGCCAGGTCGTGTCGGGCGAGGGCATCGTCAACTTCGCGCCGAACGTGGTGGGCAGCCGGCTGGCCACCAACAAGACCCCGACGTTCGTGAAGACGTCGACGGGCGGCAACTGCACCCTGACCTGCCACGGCAAGGACCACCAGGGCACCCAGTACGTCAACCGCTGACCGGGGTTGAGGGAGGGTAGATGCCCCTCTATATCCGAATTGGACCCTCCGGCGGATAGTTATACAAATCGCTCAAAACGACACTGGACGTACCAGCACGCGTGCGCCCGCACGCGGCACGCACCAGGAGCGTCAACGACCGATGTCCCGCGCACAGACCGCCAGCGCCACGAAGGCGCGCACCGAACTTCTCGGCCGCCTCGGGCTCCCCGCCGGGACGCAGGACGAGGCGCTCGAGGACCTGCACCGCCAGATCGCCGAGTTCCTCGACGGTGCCCCGTCCGAGCTCAAGGGGTGGGCCGACAAGCGCCAGGCAGAGACAGACCGCATCTACGGCCTCCTCACCGGCCCTGAGGACGAACTGGCCGGCCTCGTCGCGGCACGCAACGCTGC
>CALMPQ010000242.1 GCA_937872005.1 uncultured Propioniciclava sp. | reverse complement strand
ACCAGCACCGTGGAGCGGCGGGCGCGGGTGGTGTGGCAGTGGTCACACTCACCCGCCCGGATCTGGTCGTTGTTTCCTTCGGCGGTGCTGCCGGGCGGGTAGCGCAGGATCGTGCCACCCTCGACGGCATCGACCGCAGCGACGAACCGCCAGCCCTCGTAGCGGGGCGGTTCGCCGGCGATGGTGACATCGAAGCCGTGGACGGTGACTGGCAGCCCACCCGCCGACGTGGAGGACCGTGTCGCCGGGACCGCGGACACGTCGATCGTCCCGGTGAAGCCCTTCCTTTCGGCGCGTTGCTGGAGCTTGGCGACCTTGGCGCGGGTGGCGGCCAGTTCCTCTGCGCTCAGGAACCACGCGTGGACCCGATCGGTGGCGGGGATGTCGGCGTCCATGCTCACCGCTCCCAGGCGCGCCGCGGTGCGTACGGGGCGCTTCGAACGGTCGGCGGTGCTGGAGGCCTGGGACCTGGGTTATCGACGCGCTCCCACGCCAAGACGTCGGCGGGGGCGTCCGGCTTGGTGGTGACGGGGCCGGTGGACGCCACCGGTCCGGCGTCCTGAGCGCTGTCACGGTTGGTGGCTTCTTGGGCTTGGCGCAGTTCGCGGTAGAAGTCGCGGTGCGGGTCGTGCTCGAGGACGCGCACCTCCCGCGGTGACCACCACAGGCCGAGGAAGACCGGGTAGGCGCACACGTAGTAGTGGCCGTCCTTGCGAGCCGGCACCGGGCGGCCACCCCGCACGCTGATCAGGTAGGGGTACCGGTTGGGTGTCTCGTCGGACTCCATCGAAGGCTCCTTCCGTCTTGTCGGTGGTCAGCGGCTTATGGCTGGCGTGCGGCCCACCGCCGGCTGCGGCAGGGCTTGGCGCTGCCGGGCCGCCCCGTCCAGGGCGGGGGTGGTGACCCGTTCCCATACCGCCACCGGTTCGGACGCCGGCCGCGCCGGCGAGGCGTTTGACGCGGTGGGAGCGACAGCAGGCACCGGACGGCCGACCTGGACTGCGAGGTCGGTCAAGGCCTCGTCGACGAGGGTGGCGGCCGGTTGAGTCGCCTGGAGGATCCGGTCGGTGGCTCCGATCACGCGCTGGCCGGTGGCCTTCACGATCTCCTCCACGCTGGGCCCGTAGGGGGTGGCGGCCTGGTGGGCCCAGCCGGCCACGTAGTTGAACGTGTACTGGGAGGCGTCCAGGCCGTGGGCGGCGGTCACCATGAACGCCACGCTCTCGGCCTCTACCTCGATCACGCCCCGACAGGCGAACGGCTGGCGCTGGTCGGGGGCATGCAGCAGGACATGCCCGGCCTCGTGGGCCAGCGTCTTGACCGCAGCTGCGTCGTCGATGTCTGCGCGGACCCGCACCTGACGTGAGTCGAACATGGTGATGCCGTTCGCGCCGCCGCAGTCGCCACGCGCCACGGTGTAGGCCTGCGCTTCGACGAACGTCTGCAGCGCATTCCACAGGCCGGGTGGCGCCTGGCCGGTCAAGAGCGTGGCCTGCGGCGGCTCGGGCAGCGGATCGCCGTCTGTCTGCGACACGTCGAACACGCTCACGGGCTTCACCCCGACGATCCGCACCTCCTGGACCGGCTTGCCGTCCGCGTCCCGCACCGGCCGGCCGTGGGCGTCGAGCTTCGGCTCCCTCGTGGTGACCGGGCCGAAGACTTTGATCGCGGTCTCTCCGCGGCGCACTTGACGGCCCTTTGCCTGCCAGGCGCGGTAGCCGGCCACCATCGTCGCCTCCGGGTTCTGTGCCCAGATCAGGACCGTGTTTCGAAAGCTGTAGGCATGGAAGCTGTTCGCGAACCGCAGCCACGCGGACCACGCCTGGAGCGAATCCATCGAGCCGACCCGCTCGGCGAGCTGGGAGTGCATCGACTCCAGCGTCGCTTTCCTTGCCGCCTCCGCGGCGTCCCGGTCATAAGCCGATCGCCGACCGCCCGTGCTGGCTGCCATGCGGCTCACCGCCCCTGCAGCAGGTCGACCTGCGCCCACAACTGGGCGATCACAGCCGGGTCGCCATCGGCGGCGCGGTCCTCGATCTGGCACAGCAGGTCCTCGACAATCAACGGCACGTCCGGCACGCCGTAGCGGACATCGACGGTGTTCAAGTTGGCTGCGCTCATCGCGGCTGCTCTTTCTGTGTGGGCTCTCACCCTCCAGAAGTGACGAACAGGGGCCTCCACGGACACGACGCCGTGAATCCACCTCAGCGCCTTCGTCGCGGTGTCTGCCGGCGTGGTGAGTGCCGACCCCGGCCCAATGAGCGGACGTCCGTCCGAATGTCAGTTGGGGTCGGCAGGATGCAGGACAGGAATCCACCCGGGCCGCAGCGCGATGCTGGTCACCGATGGATCCTTCTCGGGCACCAAGGACGCCCGCGCCCGCGAACTGGGCACCCGCCGGGTGACCCCCGAGCAGTACGCCGTCCTCTTGCGACACGTGCAGCCCGCGGTGGAGAAGGCCATGCAGGTTGCGCGCGCCTCTACGCCGCCAGCCCACCCGGATTCTCGCCTCGTGGTGGCTCGTAAGACCGGATCGAGCGTGGCTCCGCAGGTCGGGAATGTCGACCACGACGCCGCTGCCGTCCGGGCCCGGGCCCGCACACAAGGGATCGACGTCAGTACCCGAGGCAGGCTGCCGTCGACTCTCATCCAGGCCCATCTGGAGTCGGTCAACTCCTGATACGCGATTGGTCGGGCCTCTCGCAGCCGAGGCGCTGGATGCTCGCGGCCGTCGAGATCGAACGGAGACGGAGGGATGTCAGCTGCGTGGGTGCCCGCACGCCCCGATACGTTTGGGTGAAGGACGCCGAAACGGCGTGAAGGCAGGCGCAAGCCGGTTGGAGTGGGTCATGGGCAGCGGAATCGAGTTGGTGAGCGACGGCGACGGCCTCGCCGTCATCGGCGCTTCGGCCGAGGTCGAGCGATTCTTCCTTTCGGCTGGCTTGGATCGGCTTCCTTCGAAGCAGCTGGACCTCCACCGGCTGTGGGCGGCTTCCGGAACAGGAGGGGCTGCCACACACATCGCCGCCGATCTGGCGGCGAACTCCGGGCGCTGGGTCAAACTGACTGCCGAGTCTGCCGAGGCCGTGAAAATGTTCGGGTTGATGCCGACAAAGACCCCGGGCGTCAGCCACGCGATGGTCGGCGAGCCCGGTGACATCAAGCAGTGGCTCCAGATCGCGCAGGCACCGACCGCGCTGTTGAGCGGACCCTTCGCGCTCACTGCGTTGTCGACGATGATGCAGCAGCGTGCGATGCAGCAGCAGATGGACGAGATCGTCGAGTACCTCCAGGAGATCAGCGAGAAGGTCGACGACATTCTCCGCGGGCAGAAGGACGCGGTACTGGCTGACATGATCGGCGTCGATCTGATCATTGAGGAGGCGCTGACCGTCCGTGACCAAGTTGGACGTGTGTCCGAGGTCACTTGGTCGAAAGTGCAAGCGACTGGATTGACAATCGCACGTACGCAGGCCTACGCGCTTCGCCAGCTCGACGCAATCGCGGAGAAGCTTGAGAGGAAGGCCGACCTTGGCGAGATCGCCAAGGCGACCAGGGAAGCCGAACCGAAGGTGCGGGAGTGGCTCGCGGTCTTGGCACGCACCGTGCAGCTTCAGGACGGCAACTCGGTCCTCGAACTCGAACGAGTGATCGACGCGTCGCCCGACGAACTCGACAGCCATCGCATCGGGCTGAAGGCGGCGCGGCAGCATCGCCTCGAACTCATCGGTCGCAGCACGGCGCGCATGCTGACGCAAATGGAGGAGACTGTCCGCAAGGCCAACTCGAACGTGCTGTTCAACCCGTTCGACTCGCCCGCCGCGGTGAAGTCGAGCAATCAGGTCACGAACAGCGTCCTCTCGTTCCGTGGACGGCTGGGAATCGAATCGGGGCAGGAGACAACGGGTGCGAAGCGCTGGGGACAGGCTGCCGGCGAACTTCGCGACAAGGTCATCACGTCCGCTTCGGAAGGCGTCACTGCTGCGGGCCGCCTCGGGTCGGACACCCTGGAGCGGGCGACTGAAGCGTTCCGGGCGGTTGTCGACGAGGATCGTGTGCCGGACAAGCCTCGGGCTGCTGCAGCGGCAGTGCAGGCTGGGGCGGCCATCAAGGGCGCGGCCAGCGGAGTCGCCGATGCCTTCGGGACGCTGTTCAGGCGCAAGAATGCCGGCGGGACCTTCAGTGAGGGATCCGCGTCCGACACGTCAGTTGCGGAATCCTGATCCGCTACCCCTCCCGTGCCTAGTACGTAGAGACGTGCACATGGTCGAGGTGTCGCAGGGTCGGGTTGGTGGTGGTCCCGTTGGGGTGGGTGTAGGGCGTCCAGCCTTGTGAGAGGCGTGTGGCACGCCAGACGTGGTCGTCGTAGATCAGGTACTTGATGTTGAGTTCGGTGGCGTTGGCTTGGAGCCAGTGAGCGACTTGCCAGCCGCGGGCTCGGCCTTCGGTGGTGTTCCAGCTCGGGATCATGAAGTCAACGGCGCGGCCGGCAGGGTGGTCGGAGGTGTTGGGTCGGTTCCCCACGCCGCCCATGCTGGTGATCCAGGGGAAGGCTGCTTTGATGCACCGCAGCGCTCGGAGAGCAGCGGGCTGAAGGCCACGTTCGGCGGTGCTGCCGGAGGGTGGACAAAGGCCGTCAGGGCCGTCAGGCAGCTCACCCGCTTCGGTTGTGCAGGCTTGGGTGGCGTAGTGCTGCGCGTAGGCCAGCACGTCGTTGACGTACCAGATCGCTCGGTTGTAGCCGAACAGGGCCCGTCGGACACCGTCGTCCCCGTCCGCCGCGCCGAGGGCGGCGAGGTAGTTGGCGGCGGAGTGGATGCTGTCGGCGTCGTTGAGGATGTCGGCGCGGCCGTCGCCGTTTCCGTCGATACCGTAGGCCGCGAAGGTGGCGGGCAGGAACTGCATAAGTCCTCTGGCTCCGGCCGAGGAGGTGGCGGTGAGGCGTCCGTGGTTGGTTTCCGCCATGCCGACGCCCGCGAGGAGCGGCCACGGCAGCCCGTGGGCGGAGGCCGCCTCTTGGTAGAGCGTCAGGATCGTCGCGGGGATGTCGGCGGGCGGGTTGGTGAGGCTGGCGCGGCGCTCGTCGCCCGGGGTTGGTAGCGGCTCGAGAATGTCGAGGGTCCCGTCTGCGCCGACGGTGGCGCATGGGTTGGCGTTGAGGGAGCCTGCGGCGGGGGTGGCGACGGTGGCGATGATCAGGGCGGAGCCGAGGGGGACGCCGAGCAGGAAGGCCAGGACGGGGGCGAGCAGCCAGGCAAGCGGGTTCATGTTCGTTCCTCATCGTGCTGAGTCCAGCGCATCGTTGGTGTAGGCGAGGGCGGCCTCGGCCGGATGGAGGATGGTTGCGACCTTGTACTGGCGGTCGCCGACGCACCACAGGGCGCGTCCTTTGCCGTGCATGGCCCAGCCGGTGACGAGGTCCTGGGCGATGGGTCCCAGGCCGAGGAGCCGTTCGAGTTCTTCGCCGACGGCTTGGTCTTGGCCGTGGAGGATCTTGATATCGGCCAGGTGCAGCAGGTCTTTCGCGATCGCGGTGGCTTGGGAGTCTGCGTCCCCGGCCGAGAGCAGGTCGGAGGGTTTGTGGGCGACGGCGAACTGGATGTCGCCGTCCCGCCGGGAGAGCCGCAGGTCCGCGTCGAAGCTCTTCACGGCGTCCGGACCGAGCCTGAGTTGCTTCCACGACTCGTCTCGGACCACGATGCGCAGGTCGCCGGGGGCGGCGAGCTCGCGCATGCCGCGTCCCCAGCTGTTGAGGCACGTGAGGGCGATCCCGACGGCCTCGTCCCCCAAGGCTTCAAGCCGGGACAGCGACAGCGACTGGATCGGGGCGGTCCAGTCGACGGCGATGGTGGTGTGGTCGTCGAACAGCCCGGCCAGCGCCCCGGACACGAGCTGGCCCAGGGCGTCCCGCAGCAGACGGGTCTCGTCGAGGAACTGGCGTTCGGTGGCATACCGGCATTCCGTGACGAGTTCCGCGGTGGGTTGGTCGAGGAGGCGCCACAGCTGCGGGATGGTGGTCTCGGTCAGCCGGGTGTTGCCGGCGGTGTAGCCGGTGAGGTGCGCGAGGGCGGTCTTGACGACGACTTCGTCGGTGGGGCCGAAGGGAACGTGGGCATCGCCGAGGCGTTGGGAGCCGACGAGGCCGCGGACGAGGGTGAGCCAGCGTCCGAACACGATCGCCGCGCGGCGTTGGGCTTCGGCGGTCGGGAGGTCGGCCCAGCCTTGGGCCAGCGGTCCGAAGGCGAGGGGGTTGATGCGGGCGCCGAGCCCGTGGCCGATCGCGAAAGGCTGGACGCCCAACGCGCGGCAGAGCTTCTCGTACTCGTCCTTGGGGTCGCCGAGGATCAGGGTGCGGTAGCCGAAGTCCATCATCCGCAGGCAGAAGGCCTTCACCGTGCCGGACTTGCCGCGTCCGGGTTTCCCGAACGCGAAGATGTTCGGGTTGGTGACGGGGATCGCGTCGTCGAGGACCCACCCGTTGGGGTCGGCGTAGAACGAGCCCCCGGAGAGGTGGTCGATGCCCATCTGGGCGCCGGTGGGTGGCAGGCCGGGGGCGGCGATCAGCGGCCACAACACCGGTGCCTGGTCGGAGGTCATCCGCCACACCGACACGGGCGCGGACGCCGGCGCCCAGCCGCGTCCACGCTGTCGGACGCCACGGCGCGGGGTGGGCGGAAAGAACCGTGCCTCCCTCACCGGCGGCGCGGGCTTGTCGAGGGTGGGGAGTTGGTGGCCGAAGTCGGCGAGCAGGCGGGCGGTGTCACGACCGCGGGAGGCGTTCATGCGTCGCTCCGGCGGGTGAGGCTGACTCCGAGGGGGAGGGTGGAGGCCGCGAAGGCGGCGTCTTGGGCGAGGTCCAGGCGGAGCGGGGCGTAGCCGGCGCGGCGGATGGCGGCGTCGAGTTTGCGGCCGTACTCGCTGATACGGGTGGTCTTGGCGACGGTGACGGTGGCGACGGCGTAGGGGCGGGTGAGGGCGTGGCCGCGGGCGAGCTTGTCGTCGAGGTGGTAGGTCTTGGCGGCGTCCGCCCGCTGCCGTGCGCGCATCTTGACGCCGGCTTTGGCGCGGAGGCTGGCGCCCATGTCGGCGGCCCACTCTGCGTTGGCGGACTGCCGGTCGGCGGTGGTCTGGCGCAGCAGCGGGAACGCGACCACGAGGCTGCGGCGTTCGCCGGGTTCGCTGGGCACAAGGACGGGGGCGAGGGCCCCGAGGGCTGCTCCTTTGTCGGGCAGCTTCACCGTGGCTGAGACCGAGTTCCACGCGTCGTGGGAGTAGTGACGGGGGGCCACATCGGCGCCGGAGGGTCCGGCGTGCGCCCAGGGGACGTCGGCGTTCACCGCCGGGTTCGTCTCGCGTTCGTTGAGGGCCTCGATGATGCCGGCGCGGTCACCGGGGGCGAACCCGGTACGGACCGCGAGCGCGAGCTGCGGGCTCGTGAGCCAGGTGACGTCGGTCGCATTCAGCCCGCCTCGGAGTTGGGCCTCAACCTCGCCCATCAGCAAGTAGAGAACGCGGGCTCGGCCCTCGAGGCCACCGCCGGCCTCCCGGGCCTCCCGACCGAGTCGAGTTTCGGGGACCACGATCGTGGCGAAAGACTCGGTGCGGACCGACGCGCGGGCCAGGGTGGCGGCCAGGTCGTCGTTCACCTGGGTGGCCAGCGCTGGGCTGGTGGGACGCCGGTGCTGGCGGATCCACAGGTCGCGTTCGGCGCCATCGTCGGGGACGGTTCGGACGAGGATCAGGAGTTCATCGATGAGTTCGGTACGGGCGCACACGTCGAGGAGGTCGGCGAGCCCGGCGCCCTGCCGGACCCGGGTGGCAGCGTCGGCGAGTCCGATGCCGGGGTGGGTGAT
Source organism: uncultured Propioniciclava sp. (assembly GCA_937872005.1). Taxonomy (GTDB): domain Bacteria; phylum Actinomycetota; class Actinomycetes; order Propionibacteriales; family Propionibacteriaceae; genus Propioniciclava. The sequence goes on along the minus strand of CALMPQ010000242.1, from coordinate 5,632 downwards.
CGAGCAGGTGACCGCCCAGGTGCGGGCCGCCTTGTCCTGGATGATGGCGGCGCGGGCGAGGGTGGGTCCCTGCGGTGGGCCGTCGTGGATGGTGATGCCGGCGAGGACGCCGGGCAGGTCAGCCTGGGCGAGGTCCTCGGCGCGACCGGCCGCGGCGTGGGAGCGGAACCGGGTCCAGCCGGTCAGGGTGCCGACCGCGTACTTGCCGGTGGCCAGCAGCCAGCCGGTGGCGGAACGGCCGCGAACCGGAACGACCACAAGGACGGCGAGGAGCGCCCAGACGAGCGCGAGGGTGCCAACCAGCGGCCATTGTTGAGCGTTGATCGCCCAGAACACAGGCAGGCTCGTCAGGGCGAGGGTGCCGAGTTGCCAGCCGGTGAGGCCGAAGAACCAGCCGATGCGGTCCTTGGCGTAGTCGGAGTAGACAGCCACAGGGGTGCTCCTTCGAGGAGGGGGTCAGACGACGAGGACGGCGGCTTCGCTGGCGCTGACCTGACCGGCCGCAACACCGGCGCCTGCTGGTGCAGCTCCGGTGCCAGCGGCGGGAGCCGCGGGCGCGGGTGAGGCGGGGGGCTGGCCGGTGCCGCCGTTGATGGACGGGGACGCGAACGGGGCGGCGTCCGAACCGCCGCCGACGGGCGGGTCGGCGTCCGGTGTTCGTCCCGAGTCGTTCGGGTCTCCGTTGTTGTTCGGGGTTCGGTCGCCGCCGGGGTCGCTGGACTGCTGGCGGTCGTGGGTGGCGCGGCGTCCGGCGCGGCTGAAGTCGGGCGGGTAGGTGTTGTGGCCGACACCCATCTGGTTGGTGAGGTCGGCTCCGAGGGAGGCACCGGCGGCGCCCAGGCCAGCGATCAGGCCCAAGCCGGTGGACGCGAGTTGGCCGATCGGTCCCAGTTGACTGAGCCCACCCGCGACAGCGGTGTTGAAGCGTCCGGTGGTGGCGTCCCCCGCGCTGTCTTCCCCGGCACTGCGCCCTTGCTCGTCAGTGGCGGCCGCCCTCCCGCCACCACCGCTGCCGGCGCTGCCGGTGAGGAGCCCTTGGAGTCCGCCGACCGCGGTCATGGATGTCCGCAGGGAGGCTCCCGAGGTGGTGGCGGGGTCGACGAAGGCGAGCAGTTTGAACAGGGCGAGCGGTGAGATGGTGGCGATGCAGATGAGCAGGACGCCGGGGATGGCGGTGCCGATGGCGCCCTGGACGCCGGTGAGGCCGTTGGCGACGCCGGTGGTGTATTGGACGCCGACGCCGAGTACCAGGACCATCACTACCGGGGAGAGGGCGGCCGCGTGGAACCAGCGCAGGCTCTTCCAGAACCAGGACCTGCCTGCTTCGGAGACCAGGCCGGCCGCGGCGATCGGGGTGGTGGCCACCAACACCATCAGCGCGGCGGAGCGGACCAGCATGATCAGGAAGTGGCCGATGGCGGCCAGCCAGAGCAGCAGGCCCATGAGGCCGAGGACGGTGGCGACGGTGCCGTCAGTGATGTCGGCGGGGGTGAAGGGTTCCCAAGGTTGCCAGGCGGTCCAGCTGGTGACGTTGAGCAGTCCTTGCATGAGGGCGCGGGTGAGGCCGCCGGCCGCAGTGACGATGGTGACGCCGTAGGCAATCCAGCCGGCCCAGACGACCACGAACTGGCCCAAGCCGAGCGCGACCCGGGCGAGGCCTTGGCCGTCGCGCTTGGCGACGGCGACCCCAAGTTGGACCAGCAGCATGATCACGAGCAGGGCGGCGGCGATCCAGAACATGACTTGGTACAGCCAGGCGCCGGGCCCGTCCTCGCTCAGGTCCGGGGTGAGCAGGAAGTCCAGGAAGGTGAGGGCGAGTCGGAGCAGCCACAGGCCGGCGTTCCACAGGCCGAGCATCGCGGCGGTCCACGCGTCGGCGACGACCTTGCCGGCGGCGGAGGCAAGTGCTGCGAAGGGGTTCAACAGGTCATCCACGGCTGTGCCTTAGGAGGTCTGCCAGGTGCGCCACCCGGCTTGGAGTGCGAGGTCGGAGCCGGGCCAGGTAGAGGGAGCCTTGGCCGGTGGTGTGCCGGGGGCGATCTGCCAACGACCGTCGTGCCAGGCCATGCGTTCGCAGTGGCCGTAGCCGATCCGGGCGGTGGCGGCGACCGCGGCGCGCACATCCAGCAGGACGCAGGCGAGTACCCAGTCGGGCCCGTCGGTGCCCTTGACCTGTCCGGCGGCCGGGGTGGCGGTGACCAGGACGCTGTCGTCCTTCGCGTTGCCCTGATCGCCGAGGGTGGTGAGGAACGACTGCACGTTGCGTGTCATCGCCCACTCCGCGGGGCTCACCCCGCCGGGCAGGGACCAGGCGGCGTGAACATCGTGGGCGGTGGGGATGCTCATCGCCTCGAGGACCGTCACCTCGATCGCGGCGAGTTGGGCGACCGCGCCCTCGGGGGTGTGCGGGAACCCAGTGGGCACGCCGGCCGGGCCGACGGCGTCTGCGGCCGGGACCAGCAGGACCGGCGCGAGCTCGGCCGAGACGCCGGGGGTGGACGCCGCGGCGGCCGGGACCTGCAGCATCGGTTGGGCGGCGAGTTCGTCGCGCCAGGCATCGCCGCGGACTTCGCCGGAGGCCGGCATCGGGGTCACCGGTGTGGAGGCGCCCCGGGTGGGGAGGATCATCGCCCACAGGGCGAGGCCGAGCCCGAAGAACAAGGCCATCACGGTGATGAGGGCAGCGACGACGAAGAGGTAAAGCTTCCAGCGGGGCCACGTGCCTGTCTCGTGGTACGCCATGTCAGATGCACCCCACGCCAAGGAGGCCGGTGAGCATGCCCGGCAGGATGAGGTAGGCGATCGCAGCGACGAACACCACGACCACGGAGATGACCCCGACCCGGGAAGCGTGTGGCATTGAGAACAACCGGCCGGCCACGATGGCGCCGACCCCGACGACGATGGCGAGCAGGAACAGGACGCCGACGCCCCACAGGACGTAGCCGGTGATCTGGTCGATGTACTTCTGGGCGTCGCCGGGGGCGACCGGGCACACCTGGAGCGGCAGCAGCAAGGTGAAGTCAGTGGGCATGGTGGGGGGTCCCTTCGATCAGTGAGAGGAGCGCGCCGGCGGCGGTGAGCAACCTCGCGGGCAGCGGGGCCGGGGTGAGGCCGTGGAGGGCGAGGGTTCGGTCCTCAGGGATCTCGACGAGGCGACCGTCGGCGACCAACGCCGCGGTCAGACCGCCGACACCGTGGGCCGCCGCGCGGGGCCAGCGGCGGCGCGGCTGGCCCAGGACTGCCGCGATCGTGCGCTCGGCGTCCAGAAGGTGCAGGGTCGACTCGAGGCGCCGCAAGCCCGGGATCGTGGCCCGCGCCACGACCACGACCGAACCTGCATCGGTCAGCAGGCTGGACAGCCAGGCGTGTCCATCCAAGACCTGCTCGACTCGGAAGCCGACGTCGATGACCGTGACCTCCCGGGTGTCGATCGGTGAGGGAGTCGGGACGGCGTCCGGGTGTGTGCGGACGCCGGGCGCCCGGTCGAGACGGACTTGGTCGCGGGTGCCGTGCACCCAGCCGTGGTCGTCGGCACCGAGTTCAGTCATGCTGGCGGCGGCGAGCCCACTCATGGACGCCGACGCGCACTCCACCACCCGCGCTCGCCCTTCGACCACTGTCGCCAGGGCAAGCGCCACCGTGGTCGCGCCGCACGATCCCGCCGCGCCCACGACCGGCACGACCAGCTCGCCGGACGTTGGCGTCCATCGCTCAGCGGGCTTCGGCATCGCAACCGTGGCGATCGGAGTCGCCGGGGCGACGTCTTGTGGCCGGGCTGGGTGGCGGAAGGCGCCGTCCTGCACGGCGTGCCAAGCGCGAAGGAGTTCCTCCACCGCGACCGGCCGGGTCGTCTGGGCGGTCATCGGGACGCCCGCCGGTTGGCGCGGAACATCAACGTCGCGCGCAGTTCGGCTGGCGGCAGCCCGGCCAGCTCGGCCTTCGCCTGCCGCGCCCGCTTCAGGGTGTCGAGCAGCCGCTCCAGGCTGTCGATCACCTCGTCGTCGGTGTTGGCGACGTCGAACAGCCGCGCTGTCGCCCTCAGGTCCTTGGTCATGTGCACATTCACCTCACCCTCCAGAAGTGAGAAAGGACGCCGTCCACGGACACCTGGTTGCAGGGAATCCGGCGGAGGAGCTCAGGCGGCACGGGAGAAGGCGGGTGCCGCCTCGGTCAGGGCGCGAATGGTGCGCCGGAAGCGGCGACGCACGGTGCGGTCGCACACACCGAGCAAGGCGGCGACGGTGGTAGTCGCGTCATTGCCGAGCAGGCCATGACTGGAGGTCTGCCGCAGCCGCAGTTGCTGGGAGACCTCCACCAGCATCAGCACCAGCTGCCGGTCGGCGGCCGCGATGACGTGGTGGTCGCACGCCCAGTCCAGGACGCCCACCAACTCGTCGAACGCGGACGGGTCGGGCTCGTCGGGGATCGCGGCCATCAGGTCGCTGTCGGCGAAGGCGACGGTGGCGTACCAGGTGGGGTCCTTGCGTTGCAGGGTCGCGGGGGCTTCGCAAGCGGCCAGCACGTTGGCGCGCAGGTCCCACATCAGGTTGCTGATGACCTTGCGGCGCTGAAGCGGGAACGTGCACACCAGCAGCCACAGTTCGGCGGCGACCACGTGGTCGATGTCGACCGACAGGGTCCGCAGTCGGCTGGCAAGGAAAGCGGATCCGGGCACCAGCAGCCAGGCCAACGTCTGCGCGGCCTCGCGGTCGTGACCACCCTCGGTCGATGCCAACCACGCGATCCCATACACCACGTCGTCGGCGTCTGCGGGGTCAGCTTCCTGCAGCCACTCCCGCAGCCGGCGGGGATCGTCCACCAAGTTGAGGATGGGCTGGGCGATTGACCAAGACGGCCACGCTGCGACGATCGTTGATTCCAGGTTGCTGGCGAGACCCAATTCGGATTCGACGCTCATGATCAGACCTTTCCGTTGCGGATGAACACAACGAAAAAGGATCAAATCGATGTACCACGAGTTGTCCCCAGAACCGGCACTACCGGCATTTCTATCCACAGAATCGGGCTGCCCCCCTTGACGCGGAGAGTTGTTCCCCCTTGTCAGAGGATGTCCCTGCGATGTCCCCCCTTGTCCCCCAAGTCAGGCTGGACGCCCAGGAAACCGAGGGGTTTCACCTCCCCATGCCCCAGCGCGATGCAGATGTTGCGGACAAGCAGAGGTCGCGAAAAGCTGCCTTTCACTATCGGGGACAATGGCCTGCAACCAAGGGGACTTCATCGGACTTCGATCGGACATCGCCGCAGGCAACGTCCCCGGTGTCCCGTTCCACCACACGGCTGCAGCGCCTGCTCTAAGGGACCTGCGTCACGGACGGCACAACACGGTGCGCGTCCGTGCGAGGATCGTTGTGGACCACGTTGTTGGGGACCGACGACCCCCAAGCCGGCTCTTCTACCGGGGATGTCCGAGTCCTACCTCGGCCGCGCCAGCCGGAGAAGCGCCGAACCGGGGCCGCTGAGCTGAGGAAGCGCCCCCTCGCGGAGGCAATTGACCAGACTGCTGGCAACGCGCACGTGTTCCCCGACGTGACCAACTGCGGCCTCGGTCAGGTGCGTTCACCAATCGGATCCAAGCGGCCGAGCAGCAGTCGACGCCGCTTGCGGACCG
>CALMPQ010000241.1 GCA_937872005.1 uncultured Propioniciclava sp. | reverse complement strand
AGGTGACCGGGCCCACGGCGTCCGGGCGCTTGTCACCGAAGTCGGGGATGATCGGGGTTTCGAGGATGTCGGTCATGGCGCGCTCCTAGACACAGCCCTTGGGCTTGGGCAGCCCGGCGATGTAGCTCATCTTCTTGGCCGGCTTGCCGGGGAACAGCCGGAACAGCTCCTTCATGTCGAAGCCACCGACCGTCGCGACCCGGCGCAGGGTGGCGGTCTCCTTGCGCGCCGGGAAGTCGGCGCGCAGGAAGCGCAGCACCTTCCAGTGCTCGTCGGTCAGTTCGTCGATGCCGGCGTACCCGGCGAGGACGGGGGCGAGGTCGGCGTCCCACTGGTCGTAGACCGTGAGGAAGCCCTCGTCGTTGACGTCGATCGGACGCCCTCCGATGCGGCAGGTGGGCATGGTGTCTCTCCTTGTCAGTGCGAGCCGAGGCCGACGAGGCCCTTGAGCAGGTCGGGGGTCGACGTGCCGGACGCCTCGCCCTCGACCTTCTTGCCCATGAGGTACATGTCGGCGGTGAAGGGAAGCGGGCGTCCGCGCAGGAGGAACTCCCAGTAGATGCCCCGGAACGCCAGCTTGGCGAGGTGGTTGGCGCGGTTCTCCTTCAGCAGGGCCAGCGGGCCGACCCCGGGCAGCGGGAAGGTGCCGGTGTAGGGCTGCGTCGCGTAGTTGAAGTCGAGCAGCATCCCCTTGCCATGGCCTGTTTCGATGAAGCAGTTGGCATGGCCGTCGAACTGGTGGGGCAGGGGGTCGCCCGCCAGGTAGTGCGGCCAGTTCTCCAGGAAGACGTCGACGGCGAAGTGCGCCACCGAGCCGGCCTTCGAGGTCTGCAGGGTGCCGCCGTCGCCGAGCACGAAGATGTCGTCGTGGGCCAGCGAGCGCATGGTGTGCTGGTCGCACGGCACGAGGTTCAGCTCGTCGCCCAGCCCCGAGCGCGCGATGTATTCGGGCCCCATGTTGAGCGGAATCGACACGAGCAGGTCGTAGGCTACGCGCCGGTCGTCGAACGACACGAGTTCACGGGCGCCGGTGTCGACGCGCTCGACGGCGAAGTCGGTCTCCATGGCGATGTCGCGCTGGGCGAACATCCCACCGAGTTCCCGGGACGCCACCGGCTTGGTGAACGCGCCGTCGAGTGGGGTGACGTAGACGATCTCGACCTTGTGCCGGGTGCCGCGCTCGCGGAACCACGCGTCGGCCAGGAAGGTGAACTCCAGCGGCGCGACCGGGCACTTGATCGGCATGTCGGTGATGTGCACGACCAGGCGTCCGCCGGGGAACATGCGCAGCGCTTCGCGCAGCTGCTCGGCGTGCTCCAGGTCGTAGAAGTGGTGGACGCCCTCCCCGTCGGCCCCCGGCGTCTGGTCGGGCCGTGGCTGGACGCCGGTGGCGATGATGAGGGTGTCGTACTCGAGGTTCGGGGAGTCGGCGAGGTGGACGACCCGTGCGTCGGCGTCCACGCGCTCGATCTCGGCGAGCACCAAGCTGATGCCCGGGCGCAGGTGCGTGCGGCGTGGCTTGACCACGTGGTCGCGGGTGTAGGTGCCAAACGGCAGGAACAGATAGCCGGGTTGGTAGTGGTGCTCGTCGTCACGATCGACGACGGTGATCTGCAGTTCTGCTGCTGGGTGTGCGGCGCGGAGCTTGTTCGCGACCATCGTGCCGGCGGTGCCGCCGCCCAAGATGACCAGTCTCCTCATCGAGGCTCCTCGGGTGCGAGTGTGATGAGGAAAATATACCCCCCGGGGTACCTCCACTACAAGTGGTAGTTGGCTGCACGGTGGCACGCGCCTCGGGAGAGTGACCACTCGATGGCCACTTCCGTCTGGTTTCCGCTCAAGCGCGCCAGGAGAGGGTGCGTCGAGTGGTCAGTCTCCCGCGCGGGGCTAGAGTGCCGCCCGTGGAGAGGGCAGCAAAGGTCGGCGCGCTGGCCGCGCTGGGCACCGAGGCCCTCTACGGTGGCTCGTTCGTGTTCACCAAGGGAGTCACCGAGACGATCGACCCCTTCACGTTGTTGGCCTGGCGTTTCGGGGTGGCGCTGGGTGTGTTGCTGGTGTTGGTGGCGCTGCGGGTGGTGAGACTAACGCTTTCGCGCGCGTCGGTTGCCCCGTTGTTGGTGCTGGCGTTCCTGCAGCCCCTCGCCTACTACGCCGCAGAGACGTACGGCGTGATGCGCACCACGGCGTCGGAGAGCGCGCTGATCATCTCCGCGATCCCCGTGGTGATGCTGGTGACGGCCGCCGTGATCGTGGGGACGAGACCCTCGCGTCGCCAGGCGACCGGGATCGCGGTGACGCTCGTGGGGGTGCTGGTGGTGGTGGCGGCGAGCGGCCTGTCGGCCCGGTTCGACCCGCTGGGCTACCTGTTGCTGTTCGGCGCGGTGCTGGCGTTCTCGTTGTACGCCGCGTTCGCGCACCGCTTCGCCGACACGACCGACGTCGACCGCACCTTCGTGATGGTGGCGTCGGGGGCTGCTGTGTTCGGGGCGATCGCGCTGGCCCAGCACGGTGTGGCCGGGACGATCCCGACCCTGGTGAGCTTGCCTCTGGCCCAGCCGTCATTCGGGGTGGCGGTGGCGTTCCTGGCGCTGGGCCCGACCATCGGGGCGTTCTTCCTGCAGAACGTGGCGATCCGGCACTTGGGTGCGACCCGCTTCTCGACGTTCATCGGCATGTCGACGCTCGTCACGATCGTGCTCGGGGCGTCCGTGCTGGGTGAACGGCTGGGCTGGGCGCAGTGGCTGGGCGGAGTTGCGATCCTGGGCGGCGTCTACTTGGCCAACCGCCGGCATCGCGGCGAGCCGCTGGGAGACTGACCACTCGCGGGTGCCTCTTCACCCGCGATTGAGCGGGACGGAGCCCGGAGTGGCCATCGAGTGGTCACTCCCCCACGGGAGACTGCGCGGCCGCGGCGACGGCGTCCCAGACCTCGGGTGAGCGGGCGGCGAGGATCTTCAGCGGGTTCGGGCTCACCGAGCTGAACGGCTCGCCGTCGAGGAAAGCCACGCGCCCGCCGAGTTCTTCGAGGAGGAGGATTCCGGGCCAGTGGTCCCACGGGTATGTGCCGTTGTGGATCAGGTAGTCGCGCTCCCCCAGCGCGATCAGCGGGTAGTCGGCCGTGCAGCTGCCCGTCATCGGCCACGGCTCGGCGAGGCCCGGGCCCGCCAGGCCGGCGTACTCGGGCGTCACCCCGCCCACCAACAGGGGACGCCGCGAGCTCGGCCTCGGCAGCAC
>CALMPQ010000240.1 GCA_937872005.1 uncultured Propioniciclava sp. | reverse complement strand
GGGTGTGACAAAGGTGAGTGTCGGGCTCCCCCGGGGACCGGGGGGCTGAGATCAGGCCCGGTTCGACCGGTAGTACTCGATGAGGGCCCTGGTGGAGGGGTCCTGGTCGTCGAGGGCGGCGGCATCGCCCGCGATGGCCGGGACGATCTGCTTGGCCAGCACCTTGCCGAGCTCGACGCCCCACTGGTCGAAGCTGTTGATGCCCCACACGACGCCCTGGGTGAACGTGATGTGCTCGTACAGGGCGATCAGCTGGCCCACGACCGACGGGGTCAGCGCCGGCGCCATGATCGACGTCGTCGGCCGGTTGCCCAGGAACACCTTCGCGGTCACCAGTTCCTCGGCGACGCCGTCGGCGCGCACCTCGTCGGCGGTCTTGCCGAACGCCAGCGCCTTGGTCTGGGCAAAGAAGTTGGCCAGGAACAGCTCGTGCACGTCCTGGTCGCCGTCCTTGATCGGCCGGTGCGGGGTCGCCACGGCGATGAAGTCTGCCGGGATCAGCTGGGTGCCCTGATGGATCAGCTGGTAGAACGCGTGCTGCCCGTTGGTGCCCGGCTCGCCCCAGAAGACCTCGCCGGTCTCGGTGGTGACGGGCGTGCCGTCCGCCTTCACGCCCTTGCCGTTGGACTCCATCGTGAGCTGCTGCAGGTAGGCCGCGAAGCGGTGCAGGTACTGCGCGTACGGCAACACCGCGTGCGACTGCGCCTTGAAGAAGTTCACGTACCAGACGTTGAGCAGGCCCATCAGCGCCGGCACGTTCTCGCGCCACGGCGTCGAGGCGAAGTGGGTGTCGATGGCGTGGAAGCCGGCAAGGAAGTCCTCGAAGTTCTCCCGCCCGATCGCGACGACCACGGCGGTGCCGACGGCCGAGTCGACCGAGTAGCGGCCGCCGACCCAGTCCCAGAACCCGAACGCGTTCGCGGGGTCGATGCCGAACTCCGCGACGCGGTCCAGGGCCGTCGACACGGCCACGAAGTGCTTGGCGATGGCGTCGGTGCGCGAGGCGTCCGAGCCGTCGATCGCGCCGGCCTCGACCAACGCGTCGAGCAGCCACGCCCGCGCCATGTTGGCGTTCGTGATCGTCTCCAGCGTCGTGAACGTCTTCGACGCCACGATCACCAGCGTCGTCTCGGGGTCGAGGTCGACGGTCTTCTCGTAGACGTCCGACGGGTCGATGTTCGACACGAAGCGGCACTCGAGGCCGTCCTGCTTGTAGGGCTTGAGCGCCTCGTACACCATCACCGGGCCGAGGTCGGAGCCACCGATGCCGATGTTGACCACCGTCTTGATCGGCTTGCCCGTCACCCCGACCCATGCACCCGAGCGCACCTTGTCGGCGAACGCGTAGATCTTCTCCAGGGTCGCGTGCACGTCGGCGATCACGTCCTGCCCGTCGACCTCCAACGAGTCGCTCTTCGGACGCCGCAGCGCGGTGTGCAGGACCGCCCGGTCCTCGGTGTTGTTGATGTGCACGCCGCTCAGCATGGCGTCGCGCTTGGCACCCAGCTCCACCTCGTCGGCGAGGGCGACCAGAGCGTCCAGCACCTCGTCGGTGAGCAGGTTCTTCGACAGGTCCACATGCAGGTCGCCCGCCGTGCGGGTCAGGGACGCAGCGCGACCCGGGTCGGCCTCGAACCAACCACGCAGGTCGGGGGTGAAGTTCTCCTTCAGCTGGGCGAGCTTGGCCCAGGCCTCGGTCTTGGTGACGTCACTCATGGACGCCAGCCTAGGGCTCCCCCAGCCCCTCGGCACGGGCTCGGCGAAAACCCACAGCCCCCGGCGCGGGAATCGGCGCCGAGGGCTGGACGGGAGCGGGTCGGGTCAGAGCTTGACCGAGACGTGCACGTGGTCGTAGTGGTTCGCGGTGATCGAGCCACGGTTGGCCATCGGGCGCCAGTAGGGCTTGTACGGCGTCCAGATCTTCTGCTCGAAGATGATGTGGTCGATCTGGAAGGCCGACGCGTTCGCGGCGAGGTAGTGGGCCACGGCCCAGCCCTTGGCGCTGTCCTTGTAGGTCATGAAGTCGATCGCGCCGCCCTGGCCGTGGTTCGACCGGTTGTTGCTCGAGCGGTAGCCGCCGATCGAGCTGAACGACCAGCGCGCGGTGACCGCGTTGTAGACGACCATGGCCTTGGGCTTGAGGCCCAGGACGGTCTTGCCCGAGTAGCTGCTGGGGCCGTCGTACTTCGCGGCACCCTCACTCTGCTTGGCAGCGGGAGCGGCCTTCGCGGCCGTGGTGGTGGCCTTCGCGGCCTTCTTGACGGGCTTGGGCTCCTCCTTGACCGGCGCGGCGTCGCCGAGGCGGGCCTCGAGGACGTAGCCGACCTTGCCGTCGAAGGCGACCTGGCGGAAGTTGCCCTCCACCTTGTCCATGACCGAGACCTGGTCACCGGCCTTGACCTTGCCGAGCTCGGCAGCCTCGCCGGAGGCCTGGGCGCGCACGACCGTGTCGGTCTGGATGAACTTGGTGCCGGCGGCTGCGCCGAAGGCGGCGGCCCACTGGCCGCCCACGAAGGTGGCGTCACCCTCACCCGAGACATCGGCGACGAACTCGGCCGGCGCCTCGTCGGCGGGGGCCACGTCGGTCGAGACCAGCTCGCGGGCGGCGTCGCGGCTCAGGGTGTCGACGTCGCGCACCGGGGCGGCGACGGTCGCAGGGGTGGTGTCGTCGGCGGCGCGCAGGTTCAACGCGAACGCACCGGAGGTCGCCAGCAGCGCCACCGACACGGCGGTGGGGGCGACGCGGGTACGCAGGACGTCGGAACGGCTGCGGGCAGCGCGGCGGGGTGCGATCACGAAGGCGGCTGCGCCGTCGAGCTCGGGCGCGGTCTCCGCGATCCGGCGGGCTTGGTACATCTTGAAACTCCGATGAGCGACACTGAGGACGAAGACCAATTTAGCTGAGATTTTCTCAGGGTCAAACCCGGGTGGCTCAGGTTTCTCTAAGTTGCCGATGAAGGTTAAGTTTTGGCGCCACCCCGCAGCGTCGCGAAGGACGCCGCGCGCCGCCCCACCTCGTCGGCCGCGTTGACGCCGGACCCGTCCTCGGCGCGCAGGACCACGTCACTGACCACGACCGCCGCCGCGCCGGCGTCCAGCCACATCTCGGCCTGGTAGCGCTCCAGCCGACCCCAGGGCACCACGTCGACT
>CALMPQ010000239.1 GCA_937872005.1 uncultured Propioniciclava sp. | reverse complement strand
GCTCGTGCGCTACTTCGCCTGGAGCTTGAACGTCGCCGACGCCGCGTCACCGTTGTACTTGCCGGGCGTGCCGGCATAGGTGGCGGTCACCGTATAGGTGCCGTTCTTCTGGGCCAGCTTGATCGACGTGGCCGCGATGCCGTTGGCGTTGGTCGTCGCGGTGGCCGACTGCTTGCCCAGCACGAAGGCGACCTCGACGCCGGGCAGCGGGGTGCCCGAGGCGTCCTTGACGATCGCCGACAGGGTGATCGTCTTGTTCGGACCGCCGGTGAGCGCGCCGGTGTAGGTGACCATGGTGGCCTTGAGGCCGACCCGGAAGGCGGCCGATCCGGTGGCCGCCTCATAGAGGGCGGAGCCCCCGTAAGTCGCCGTCGCCGTGTACGAGCCTGCGGTCTGGCCGACGATGGCCCTCACGGACGCCTTGCCCGCGCTGTTGCTCCCCACGGTGCCGAGGTCCTGGTCGCCGAGGGTGAAGTCGCCGAGGGTGAAGCTGACCTGACCTGCATTGATGGCCTGGCCGAACTCGTCGACGAGGCTGCCCGAGAAGGTGGCGGGGGTGTCGTACGTACCTTGGGTGACGCCGTTGTAGGCCAGGCCCACGTCACGCTTGGTCACGTGCACGACCCGCTCGTCGGGGGCGCTGCACGCCCCGTCCTTGTCGCAGGCGACGATCGTCGCCGTGTAGGTGCCCGGCGTTGCGTAGGCGTGGGTCACCGACGGGCCACCGGACGCCGACGGGCTGCCGTCGCCGAAGGTCCAGGTGTAGCTCAGCGTCTTCTGGTCGACCTTGGACGCATCGACCGCGCTGCCGTTGAAGGCGACGTCGCGCCCCCAGTCGGCGGTGGTGTCAGGGCCCGCCGTGACGGTGGGTGCCAGGTTCGCGGTGGTCACCGAGAACCCCTGGGAGGCGGTGTTGCCCATGGGATCACTGACCACGAGCAGGCCCGAGTAGACGAGGCTGTCGGGGAACGAGTGCTGCGGCTTCTCGCCGTACTCGGTGGTGCCATCCGACAGGCGCCACTCGTAGGCCAGCATCGACTTGCAGGGCGAGGTGACACCCGACGCGTCCAGCTGGATCGGACGCCCCTCGTCGCCGGAGTACGAACTCGGGGCGACGATGACCGGCGGGCGGTTGTTGGCCGGCACCCTGGCCGACGCCGGCCTCGCCGAGCGGCTGGGCCCGCGCCTCACCTCGGTGCTCGCATCGGGACGGCGTCCCGGTTCGTGACCGACGCCCTATCCTGACGGCATGCCCGAGGACTTCCTCGTCGCCCGCAACCCCGAGCCGGGGTCGACGTTGCCCTGGTTGGTGCGCGTGCCGCTGCCGGGGCGTCCGGTGGTGCTGAAGGTGAAGGACACCTGGCCGCGGACGGCCAAGGTCTACTGCCACCGCGCCGAGTGGCCCGCGGACGCCGAGGTGGTCGAGCGCGTTCCGACCCGGTCGTGCAGCGCGCGGGGCGCCGCGATCGACCTCGTGCTCGACCGGGGCCGGGAGTTCCGCTCGCAGTTCGTGTTCACCAACGCACGCGGGCGGGAGATGATCTTCTGGCAGTCGGCCCGCACCGCCAAGCAGGCGCGTCCGAACGTGCAGACGCCGACCGCGCGGGCGTCCGGACTGGCGAGCTTCGAGGTGCTCGTCGACGTGCACGAGCGCTACCCGTGGAAGTTCTCCGGCGAGCAGGTCACGACCCGGCGCGCACCCCTGACCGCGGGTGACTACGCCGTCGAGCGCGACGGACGCGTGGTGGCGGCGGTCGAGCGGAAGTCGCTGCAGGACCTCGTCATGACGATGACGGCCGGCAAACTGCGCTACGTACTGGCCGACTTGGCCGCGCTCCCCCATGCTGCGCTCGTCGTCGAGGACCGCTACTCGGCGATCTTCTCCCTCGATCGGGTGCGGCCCGCCGTGGTGGCCGACGGGGTCGCCGAGGCGCAGGCGCGCTTCCCGGCCGTGCCGATCATCTTCGCCGAGACCCGCCCTCTGGCCCAGCAGTGGACCTACCGCTTCTTCGGGGCCTGCCTGACCGAACAGGCGGACGCCGTGGGCGCGCAGGCGCGCTTGGATGCGTTGGTCGAGGCTCCGGCGCTCCCGAAGCGCGAGGCGACCACCGCCGAGATCAGGGCGTGGGCGATCGCGCAGGGGTTTCCCATCTCGGCGCGGGGTGGGCGGCTGCCTAACGAGGTGCGGGAGGCGTACGCCTCGCGGGACGTCGGCTGAGCGGCGTCCCCATCAACCTCGGGCAGGCTCGCCCGCCACCAGTGCCGCGGGCACGGCCCAGAGCCGCTCGCAGGGCGGGCTCCACGAGACGAGGCAGATAGGCGCCCACACAAAAGGGGATACTCACTAGCCGTTTTTTCGACTAGTGGGTAGCCGGAAATGCGGTCGCGGTCGAGAGCGTCCGGACGCCGGTCTGAGGGGGACGCCTCCCCGTTGCGCCGGCCTGATCCGGGCCGCACAATGTCCGCACTCGCACCCCTGCCGAAGGTGATCGCATGGCTGCTCCGTCCGCCACCGTCGCGGGCCCCGTCACGCGAGCGTTGGCGGAGGCCCGGTCCTTGGTGGTCACGAGCGGACGCTGGAGGTTCCCCGCGCTGGGCTACGCCCTGCGCAGCGTCAAGGCGTTGCCACCGCCCGTGCGCGAGCCGGTCCTCGACCTGATGCGCACCCGGGTCGCCGGCGCGCTGCCCGAGTTCGCCGACGCGCTGCGCTTCATGGAGGCGGCCCAGGGCGTCCCCGACAGCCGGCTGTGGCAGCGGCGCCTGTTGCTCTCCCGGCCCCACTTGGGCCTGGTCAGTATGCGCGACATCGTCTCCGATGAGGGCGGACGCCTGCGCGCCCGGCTCTACCTGCCCCCGGCCTCGACCACCACGCCGGGGACCGCCCTCGTCTGGATCCACGGCGGGGCGTTCCTCATGGGCGACCTCGAACCGCCCGAGGCGCACTGGGTCGCGATGGAGATCGCCGCCAGCGGCGTCCCGGTGCTGTCGGTCGACTACCGGTGGTGCCTGGGTGGCGTGCACTACCCGCTCCCCCTCGACGACGTGCTGGCCGCCTGGCACTGGGCGGTCGGGCACGCCGACGAACTGGGGGTCGAGGCGTCCGACCTGCAGATCGGCGGGGCCAGCGCGGGGGCGCTGCTGGCGGCCTCGCTCACCCTGCGGATGCGCGACGAGGGCGGGCCGCTGCCCGCCGCGCAGTGCCTGGCCTACCCCGTGCTGCAGGGCAACCTGCCGCCCGCCTCCCCCGAGGTGGAGGCCGAGCTCGCCCCGCTGCACCTGCTCACCGAGGACTTGGTGGCCGGCATGTTCGCCAACTGGGCCGGCGACGCGGCGTGGGACGACCCGTACGTCTCACCCGGGCTCGCCGACCCGACCGGCCTGCCGCCGACGTTCGTGCTGTCCTGCGGCCACGACTCCCTGCGCAGGGCCAGCGAACCGTACGCCGAACGGCTGGCGCGAGCGGGCGTCCCGGTGTGGCACGAGGTGCTGCCGGCCGCGACCCACGCGCCGTTCTCACGGTTGGACGACCCCCACGCCGAGTACGGGCTGTGGCGGTTGCGGAGCTGGGTGTCGGGCGGGCTGGCGGCGATGCGCTGACGTGTGCTCTGTGCCCCACGGTGGATCGAGGTTGCGTCAGGTACCTTCGGGCCATGAATGCGATCCCGATCCTCCGTATCCGCGATGCGGAGCGGTCACTCGCCTGGTGGGCTCGGCTCGGGTTCACCGAGGAGTTCCGGCACCAGTTCGAGGACGGATTCCCCTTGTACATCGGCATCTTGCGCGGTGGCAGCGTGATCCACCTGTCCCAGCACGAGGGGGACGCCCCGGGGCCGGCGCTGGTCTACCTGCTTCGCCCTACTTGGCAGCCTTGAGCTCGGCGGCCCGCTCCTTCATCGCCTTCTTCTCGGCCTCGCTGAAGCCGTCGTCCTTCTTGGTGGCCATGCTGCTCCCCCTCGTGGCTGGTGTCGCCATCGTAGGAGCAGTCAGCGGCCCACCTCCAGCAGCGCTTGGGGAATCTCCCCGGGCAACTCACGCGACAAGAAGCCATAGGGCCCGTACTCGGACGCCAACCGTCCGCCGATCGAGCCGTGCAGGTAGGAGCCCCACACGGCCGCCTGGGCCGGGTCGGCACCTCGGGCACACAAGCCGAGGATGATGCCGGCCTTCACGTCGCCCGAACCGCTGACGCCGAGGCCGGGCCCGCCGCCCTCGCCGCGCCACAGGTCCCCGTCGGGGGTGGCGATCCAGGTGGTGGTGCCGCCCGAGGTGACGACGGCCCCGGTCGAGCGGGCCAGCCGGAGCACGGCGTCGGCCTGGGCGTCCTCCTCGACCTCCTCGCCGAGCAGGATGCCGAGCTCGGCCAGGTTCGGCGAGACCACGCACCGACCCGCAAAGGCCTGGAGCCGGGCGTGGTCGGGGGTGACCCAGGCCAAGGCGAGGGCGTCCAGAACGAGGGTGGTGTCGACGTGGGGCACGCACGCAGCCACGAGCTCGGCGGCCTCGTCGGGGTCGAGCAGGCCGGGGCCGACGAGCACGGCCTCGGCGTCGGGGCACAGCCCCGCAACCCGCTCGGACGCCGCAGCCGCCAAGTTGCCCGCCGCCGTCACCGGCCCGCCCTGGACGAGCGCCTCGGGCATGGCGATCGCGAGCGGGATCGCCACGGGGTCGGGCGCGACGACCTGCGCCTTGCCCGCCCCGGCGCGCAACGCGGCCTCGGCCGACAGCAGCACCGCGCCCGGGTTGCCGACGCTGCCGCCGACGACCACCGCGCGGCCGCGGGCCTCCTTGTTGCCCTGCACCTCGGGCAGCGGCCACTCCCGCAGGTACGACGGGGTGAGGACCGTGCCGCCCGGTTCAGTCCTGGGCATGAGCGGGCTCGTGGGTGACCTGGGCCTCGTCGGACTCCTCGACGGCCTCGGTGTCGGCGCTGCGCACCAGCTGCAGGGCGCCGTCGACGCGACGGTAGACCGTCATGGAGCAGTTCGCGACGGGCTCCTGCTTCTGCAGCGCCACCACGCGCTGCTCGTCAAGGCCCTCGACCACGTACCGGAACGCGAGGATCACCGCCTCGTGGCTGAACAGCCACACCCGCTCCCCGGCGAAGCGCTCCTGGAGTTCGAGCAGGATGCTGCGCACGCGCAGGATGACGTCGGCCCAGCTCTCCCCGCCGGGCGGGCGGTAGTAGAACTTGCCGACACGGGCGCGGCGGGCGGACTCCTCGGGGTGGTCGGCCTCGATGCCGTACCAGGTGATGCCGTCGAAGATGCCGAGCTCGCGCTCGCGGATCCGTTCGTCGACGAGCACGTCGAGCTCGAAGCCGGCCAGCGCCCGCTCGGCGGTGCTGCGGGCGCGCTGGTAGGGCGAGCTGACGACGATGGTGGGGCGTTGGTCCTCGGGGAGTTGGGCGAGGTGCTCACCCAGGGCGTCGGCCTGCTTCTCGCCCTCGTCGGACAGCACGACGTCGGCGTCCCGAGCCTCGAGGTCGAGGCGGTGTGCCTTGGCGGCGATGGCTGCCCGGTCGGCGACGTTCCCGACGCTCTCGCCGTGGCGCACGAGCACCAGTTCGGCGACTCCGCGGGCCTCGTCCTCGGCGGCGAGGGGTTGCTGGTCCATGACGGTTCCTCTCGTCGAATACCCCGACGATAAGGGATGATGGAGCATGCTGTGGCAGCACCCGGTGCATCCCGCCCTCGCCGGGCTCGTCGAGCGGGTCGTCGGCTACGACGACCGGCCCGGCCCTGCCAGCGTGCACCACGGGATCCCGGGGCCCGCGACGACGGTGATCCTGAGCTTCGACGAACCCCTCGACGTCGGCTGGGCCTCGGGGTCGGAGCGAGCGCGGCGGTGGCGGCTGGCGTCCGGCCGGCACGCGGGCACTGCTGGGCGTCCCGATGGCGGGACTGACCCACGCGTTCGAGGCGCCCCTCGGCCTCCCCGACGACCTGCACGCCCGGCTGGCCGAGCTGGACTGGCCCGGGCGGTTCGCCCTGCTGGACGCCCACCTGCTGAGCTTGGTGGGCCGCACCACACCGAGGTCCCGGCCGACCTCGCCCACGGCTGGGCCCTGCTCGCCCGGCGGGCGGGCCGCGTGGGCGTCACCGAACTGGCCGACCCCTCGGGTGGTCGCGCCGCCACCTCACCGCGCGCTTCACCAACGAGTTCGGCCTGCCCCCGCGCGAGGTCGCCCGCCTCCGCGGCGTACGCCTGCAGGTACGTCACGAAGTCGTCGCGGGAGACCCACGGCCCCGCCGCGCGCGGGATGGGCAACCCGGGCAGTTGCGACTGCACCCTCGCCGTGTGCAGGTGCAGGCGGTCGTAGCGGTCGGCCCACGACTGACCGACGCGCTCACCCCGGTCGAGCACGAGTGGCTTCACCCCACGGCGCAGCAGGGACGCCGCGGTGGCCAGTCCCGCTGCCCCGGCCCCGACGATGACGACGGCCTCGGTCATGCACCCAAGCTACTGCGCCGATCGGCCATAGTGGGGGGCATGGCTCGCACCTTTCGCGTCGGCGTCCTGACGCTCACCTGGCTGCTGCTGTCCGCCTGCCAGACGGCGCCCTCACCGGTCCCGACACCGAG
The DNA here is from genome assembly GCA_937872005.1 of uncultured Propioniciclava sp. GTDB lineage: Bacteria > Actinomycetota > Actinomycetes > Propionibacteriales > Propionibacteriaceae > Propioniciclava. The sequence goes on along the minus strand of CALMPQ010000239.1, from coordinate 6,340 downwards.
CGGGCCCACACCTTCGGCGTCCCCCACCACGTACTCGGCCCAGGAGCGACTCGACGAGCAACTGCGCCGCGCCGCGTGGGCCAACGACGTGGATGCCGCCCGCCGCCTGATCGACCAGGGCGCCGACGTCAACGCCCAGGACAACACCCAACAATCGGCCTACCTGGTCGCGACGAGTGAGGGGTACGCCGACCTGCTCGACCTCACCCTCGCCCACGGCGCCGCCGTCAACGACAAGGACTCCTGGAACGGCACCGGCCTGATCCGGGCCGCCGAGCGTGGGCACTGGCTGGTCGTCGGCAAGCTGCTCGCCGCGGGCATCGACCGCGACCACGTCAACCGGATCGGGTACCAGGCCATCCACGAGGCGATCTGGCTGGGCCGCGACACCCCCGACTACGTCGCGACCGTGCGCGCCCTCGCCGCCGGCGGGGTCGAGCTGACCCGCCCGTCGGCCGACCCCGACGCGGCCCTGCTGGCGGCCGCCGGTTCGGGCGATGCGGACGCCGCCGCCGTCGCCCTCCGCGCCGGCGCGAACCTCGAGGCCCGGGACGCCCAGGGCCGCACCCCCCTGCTCGTCGCCGCGGCGGGTGACCACGTCGACGTGGCGCGCGTGTTGGTCGCGCTGGGCGCCGACCCCGACGCCGTCGACCAGCGTTCCGACACCCCATGGCTGGTCACCGGCGTCACGGGCAGCGTGCCGATGGGCGAAACCCTCCTGCTGGCCCACCCCGACGTGACCCTGCGCAACCGGTTCGGCGGCGTCTCGATCATCCCGGCCGCCGAGCGCGGCCACGCCGACTACGTGCGCTGGGCGACGACCCACACCGAGATCGACGTCGACCACGTCAACGACCTGGGCTGGACCGCCCTGCTCGAGGCGGTCATCCTCGGCGACGGCGGCCCCGACCATGTCGAGGTCGTCCGCGCCCTGCTGGACGCCGGGGCCGACCGCTCGATCGCCGACCGGGATGGCGTCACCGCGCTCCAGCACGCCCAGCGCCGCGGCCAGGTCGAGGTGGAGGACCTCCTCTCGTGATGGCCCCCACCACCCGCGCGATCCCCGTCGCCGAGGTCGTCGCACGCGCCCTGACCCAGCCGGCCACGGTCGCGGCCATCCTGCGTTTCGTCGGCACCGTGCTCAAGGACTTCTTCGTCCTGCAGTTCGCGGTCAAGCTCGGCCTGCGCAAGGTGCCGGTCGTCGACGTCGACCACCCCCTCGACGAGCGCATCCCGTTCCGCCCGGAGCTGATCGGGCCCTACCTCGACTTCATCGCCTTCTGGATCCGCCCCCTGGGCTGGATCGCCCGCCACCACGGCCCTCGCGCCTTCGCCCACCACGCCGTGGCCTACCTGCGCCTGATCCGCCAGTGCTACGCCGAGGCGGCCGACGTCTACCGGGCGAGCATGACCACGACCCGCCGCCCCCGCCACTACCGGGGACGCTTCCTGGCGATCCACCTCTTCGACCCGCACCTGCTGTGCGTGCCGAGCCTGCACGTGATGATCTGCGTGCTCACGTACACCTTCTACCGCCGGGCGTTCGCCGAGTTGGGGGTGAAGTCGGCCGAAGCCCAAGCCCTCGACGCCGAGCTGTTCGACGGCGCGGTCGCCATCACCGAGTCGGTGCTGTACATCAAGCAGCACAGCGTGAACTGCCTACCGGCCGCCTTCTACGCGATGACGCGCATCACCCCGGCCGACGTCACCCCGGCCGAGATCGACCGGTTCGTCGCCCACCTGTTCGCCGACGACCAGCTGGACGCGGCCCCCGCCATCCGCGCCCACGTCCTGGCCGGCTACGAGCGGCTGGTCAGCGAGGGCGCCGCGGACGCCGATTGGCAGGCGACGGTGCAGCGGTACGTGCGCGCGCTGGCTTCGTAGGCTTCGCACCGGACGCCGCCCGCTCGGCCTGCGTGCGGGCCGAGTTCGCCGTGCGCCCCCGGACGATGCCGATGAACTCCTCGACGAGGGGGTTCTCGGTGTCGACCCGCCACGCCAGGGCGACCGAGGTGGGTGGGGCGTCCGAGACCGGCCGGTGGGCGAGGTCGCGGCGGCTCGCCGATCGGGCGACCGACATCGGCACCAGCAGCACCGCCCCGGCGTTGACGCGGTCCAAGGCCACGGCGTCCAACTCGGTGAGCACAGTCTCGTCAGCCAGGTCGGCCAGGGTGACCTCGTCGTAGGCGGCGACCGGGTGGTCCTTGTTGACCCAGGCCACGGTGACCTCCTCGTACAACGGGATCGCGTGCAACCCGTCGCGGTCGATCGGCAGCCGGACGAAGCACAGGTCCACGTCGCCCGCGACGAGCACGCGACGCTGGTCGGCCTCCGCCACCTCGACCACCTCGAGGCGGGCCGTCAGCCGCTCGTCCCAGCGCGTGCGCCACTTCGTCAGGGTCACGCCGGGCACATGCCCGACGCGGAGGGCGGCATCGGCGGGAGGCGGCTGGCTCACCCCGGCAGGCTACCGCGCGGGCGGGGCTTGCGAACCGGGCCACCACCCAGGGGTGACGAACCACCTTGTCAGCGCGCCTAAGTTGGCGGGTGAGACCGTCACGACCACCGAAGGGAAGACGCCATGCACACCTCGACCGAAGGCCAGCAGGTCAGCCCCGAACAGCTCGGCAGCACCGGCCCCAACGGGGGTGACATCCTCGTCCAGGTCATGCGGGACGCCGGCGTCGACGTCGCGTTCGGCGTCATCAGCATCCACAACCTGCCCCTGGTGCAGGCGGTCGACCGCGAGCTGCGGTTCGTCCCGGTGCGCCACGAGGCGGCCGCCGTCAACGCGGCCGACGGCTACGCGCGGGCCACCGGTCGGATCGGCGTCGCCCTGACCTCGACCGGGACCGGCGCCGGGAACGCCGCCGGCTCGATGCTCGAGGCGCTGACCGCCCAGAGCCGGGTGCTGCACGTCACCGGCAACATCAACGCCGCCCTGATCGGCGAGCACCGCGGCGCCTACCACGAGGTGCCCCGCCAACTCGCGATGCTGCAGGCCGTCTCGCAACACGCGATGCGCATCGAGACCCCCCGCCAAGCGCGCGTGGCGCTGACCGAGGCGGTGCGACTCCTCGACACGGCCCCGCACGGGCCGGTGAGCATCGACTGGCCCATCGACCTGCAGTACACCGCCGACCCCGACGCCCAGAACAAGGTCGAGGATCGCTCCCCCACCGTCCGCACCGGCACGCAGCGCGACATCGAGCGCGCCGTGAAGCTGATGGCGACGGCGAAGCGACCGCTGATCTGGGCCGGCGGCGGCGCCCGCCGGGTCGGGGAGCCGCTGGCCAACCTCGCCGAGGCGTGGGGCGCCGGCGTCCTGACCGGGACGAACGGGCGCGGCTCCGTGCCCGAGGACCACCCGCTCGTGGTCGGCAACTTCGCCGGCGACGACGCCGTCGCCGCGCTGGTCGCCGAAGCCGACTGCCTCCTCACCATCGGCAGCCACCTGCGCCCGAGCGAGACCGGCAACGGAAGCCTGCCGCTGCCGGAGGCGCACGTGCAGGTCGACCTCGACGAGGACGCCCTGGGCCGCAACTTCCCGATCCGCGTCGGGATCCAGGCCGACGCGACCGTCGCCGTCCCGGCGCTGCTCGATGCGCTCGGCGGCAGCGACACCGACGGCGACTGGGCCCAACGCGTGGCCGGGGCCGCGGCGTCCGCCCGCGCGACGTTGCGGGAGACGATCGGGGCGTACGCGCCGATCTGCGACTCCCTGCGCAAGCGTCTGCCGCGGCGGGCGCCGATCGTGCGGGAACTGGGCGTCCTGGCCGCAGAGCGACCGCACGTCGTGCTGGTGGTGTTCAACGACGGCGGCTACGGCGTGCTGCGCAACATGCAGGCGGCGGCCGGCGACCCGACGCACGCGGTCGACCTGGCCACCCCCGACCTCAAGCGGCTGGCCGGAGCGTACGGCCTGAAGCACACGCGCGTCGGCGACCCCGAGGGGTTCGACCTGGCCCTGAAGAAGGCGGTCAAGAAGGCCAGGCCGATGCTCATCGAGGTCGACGTGAACGCCCTCGAGCCGGCACCGGCCGACCTCGTCCCACCCGCCGAGGTGCCGTGAGCTACGGGTCGACCCGCAGGTCGAAGCCGAGGTCGAGCACCTTCGTGGAGTGGGTGAGCGCCCCCACTGAGATGTAGTCCACCCCGGTCGCCCCGTAGGCGGGGGCGTCGGCGAGGGTGAGCCCGCCGGAGGCCTCGGTGCGCACCCCGGCCGGCGCCGTGATTGCGACGGCGCGGCGGATCGTGGCCGGGTCCATGTTGTCGAGCAGGACCAGCTGGGCGCCGGCCTCGACGGCCTCGGCGACCTGGGCGAGGGTGTCGCACTCGACCTCCACCTCGATGCCGGGGGCTTGCTCGCGCACCGCCGCGAACGCCGCGGCGACCGAGCCGGCGGCGGCGACGTGGTTGTCCTTGATGAGGGCGGCATCGCCTAACCCCATGCGGTGGTTGACGCCCCCACCGCAGCGGACGGCGTACTTCTGCAGCACCCGCAGCCCGGGCACGGTCTTGCGCGTGTCACGCACGCGCGTGCCCGTGTCGGCGAGCGCGTCGGCCCAGGCGGCGGTGCCGGTGGCGACCCCCGACAGCTGGCACAGCAGGTTGAGCAGCGACCGCTCGGCCGTCAGCAGCGTGAGCAACGGCCCGGACGCCGTCAGCACCACCTCGCCCGGACCCACCCGGTCGCCGTCGGCGGCGACGAGCTCGATGGTGACGTCGGCGTCCTGCTGCGCGGCGAGGGTGTGCACGACCGCGGCCGCGACGGGGACGCCGGCCAGGCAGCCGGCCTCGCGCGCCACCACGTCCGCGGTGCCCCTGGCCCAGGCGGGCAGCGTGGCGATGGAGGTGACGTCGGGCCCCCACTGCAGGTCCTCGGCGAGGGTGCGCGCGGCGACCTCGGCGACGTGGTGCGGGTCGAGCCCCGCGGCCTCGAGCGCGGCGGTGAGGGTGTCGGGCCAGGGGAACGTGGTCATGCGGTGGCCTCCAGTTCGGCGTGGTCGAGGGCGAGCACGGTGTGGCGCGCCCAGGTGGGGTCGGTGGCGGGGTGGTCGGCGCGGCGGTGGCAGCCGCGCGACTCGGTGCGGGTCAGGGCGGCCGTGGCGACGAGCTCGGCCACGGTGGCCAGGTTGGTGGCGTCCAGGGTGGCATCGTCGAGGACGCCGGCCTCGGGCGCTCCCGACCACCCGTCGAGCGCCGCCGCCAGCCCCTCGGCGGTGCGCAGGACGCCGACGTGGGCGTCCATGAGCTGCCGCAGCCGGGGCACCCCGGCCGGGTCGGCGAGCCGCGCGAACGGGCGCGCGACGGGGCGCCGCACCGCCCGGAGTGACCCGGGGGCGAGCGACGCGGCGAGCAGCGCGCCGACGCGGTCACCGGCCACGAGGGCCTCCGTGACCGAGTTGGACGCCAGCCGGTTGGCCCCCTGGACGCCGGTCGAGGCGACCTCGCCGACCGCGTACAGGCCGGGCACGGTCGTGCGCCCGTCCAGGTCGGCCAGGACGCCGCCGCAGTGGTAGTGCGCGCCGGGGTGCACCGGGATGAGCTCGGTGACCGGGTCGACGCCACGTGCCCGGCACAGGGCCAGGATCGTGGGGAACTTCTCCTGCCACACCGCCGCGCCGAAATGGCGGGCGTCGAGGAACAGGTGGGGCTCGCCGGTGCGGGCCAGGTGGTCGGCCATCGCGGCGGACACGACGTCGCGCGGGGCCAGGTCGGCCAGCGGGTGGACGCCCGCCATCACGCGTTCACCCGTGGCGTCGACGAGGAAGGCCCCCTCGCCGCGCACGGCCTCGGAGACCAGCACGTCGCGGTCATCGCCCGGACGCCGCGGCGCGGCGAGCAGCGTCGGGTGGAACTGCGCGAACTCGACGTCGCGCACCGCCGCGCCCGCGCGGTACGCCATCGCGAGCCCGTCGCCGGTGGCCACGCCGGGGTTGGTGGTGAACCCCCAGGCCTGACCGACACCGCCGGCCGCCAGCACGATGGCGTCGGCGAGGACCTCCCCGATCGTGCCGTCGGCCTGGCGCACGGTGAGCCCACAGGCGGCGCCGGAGTGGTCGAGCAGCACGTCGATCGCGCGCAGGCCCTCGGCGACCTGCACGGTCCCGGACGCGGCGCGCCCCAGCGCCCGGGCGAGGGTGGCGACGACCTCGGCGCCCGAGGCGTCCCCACCGGCGTGGAGGATGCGGCGCTGGTGGTGGCCGCCCTCGAGGTGGAGATCGTAGGCGCCGGTCGGGTCGCGGTCGAACTGGGCGCCGAGGGCGATCAGGCGCCGGATGGCTTCGGGCGCCCCCTCGACGAGCTGACGCACGGCGTCGGGGTTGCAGAGGCCAGC
>CALMPQ010000238.1 GCA_937872005.1 uncultured Propioniciclava sp. | reverse complement strand
GGGCGAGGTTCTCCCGACATAATGGGCCGCATGAGCGCTCCCACGACCAGGTTCGTCGCCATCACCGGCCTGTCGGGGGCCGGCCGACGCACGGCTGCGCACGCGTTGGAGGACCTCGGCTGGTACGTGGTCGACAACCTGCCGCCCACCCTGCTGGCCGAGTTGGTGCAGGCCGTGCGGGCGTCCGGCTTCGACAAGCTCGCCGTGGTGCTGGACGTCCGGACGCGGTCCGAGTTCGACGAGATCCCGGCGGCCTTCGAGGAACTCAACACCCTGGGCATCTGGCCGCAGATCCTGTACCTCGAGGCGTCCGACCAGATGATCGTGCGCCGTCAGGAGCACGTGCGTCGCCCGCACCCGCTCCAGGGGGACGGGCCGCTGCTCGACGGCGTCCAGCGCGAGCGCGAGATGCTGGCGACCCTGCGCGCCGCCGCCGACATGGTGGTCGACACCACCAACCTCAACGGACGCCAGCTGGCCAGCCGCGTCGCCCACGCCTTCAACACGTCCGACGACCGCGAGCTGCGCCTGACGCTGATGTCGTTCGGGTTCAAGAACGGCATCCCGATTGACGCCGATTACGTGCTCGACGTGCGCTTCCTGCCCAACCCGCACTGGGTGCCCGAGTTGCGGCCGCAAACCGGCCTGTCACAGGCCGTGTCGGGGTACGTCCTGGGTCACGACGCCGCCCAGGAGTGGCTGGCCACGGTGCAGCACATGCTCGGCATCGTCATGCCGGGCTACGAACGCGAGGGCAAGCGCCTCGCGACCGTCGCGATCGGCTGCACGGGCGGCAAGCACCGCTCGACGTCGATGGCCGAGGAGCTCGCGACCCGGTTGCGCGCCACGGGCCTGGGCGTCCACGTCGTGCACCGCGACCTGGGGTTGGAATGACACCCCTGCAGGACCGCCTCCCCTCCGTCGTCGCGCTCGGTGGGGGGCACGGGCTCGCCGCCTCGCTACGGGCGCTGCGCCGCGTGACCAACGACCTGACCGCCGTCGTGACGGTCGCCGACGACGGCGGGTCGTCCGGACGCCTGCGCGCCCAGTTCGACATCCTCCCGCCCGGCGACCTGCGCATGGCGCTGGCCGCCCTGTGCGGGGACGACCACGAGGGCCGGATCTGGGCCGACGTCCTGCAGTCCCGCTTCGGCGGGGACGGGCCGCTGGCGGGCCACGCGATCGGCAACCTGCTGATCGCCGGCATCTGGGAGCGGCTCGGTGACCCGGTCTCCGGGCTCGACATGGTGGGGAAGCTGCTCGACGTCCAGGGGCGGGTGCTCCCGATGGCGGCGGTCCCGCTCGACATCGAGGCCGACGTCATCGGCGTCGACCCGCTCTACCCCGACGAGGTCACCCGCGTGCGTGGCCAGGCGCGCGTGGCGAAGTGCCCCGGCATGGTGCGGCAGGTGCGGCTCCTCCCCGAGGCACCGCCCGCCTGCCCCGAGACCGTCCAGGCCGTGCGGGCCGCCGACCACGTCGTCCTCGGGCCGGGCTCGTGGTTCACGTCGGTGCTGGTGCACCTCCTCGTGCCCGAGCTCGCCGACGCGATCGTGACCACGGGCGCGAGGCGGATCCTCACGATGAACCTCGTGGCGGCCGATGAGACCGACGGGCTGTCGGCGTCCGAGCACCTCGAGGTGCTCGCGGACCACGCCCCGCGGCTGCGGCTCGACACCATTGTGTGCGACCCGACGTACGCCACCGGGGATCCGCACCTGGCCAACTACGCCGCCTCGCTGGGCGCGGAACTCGTGGTCACCCCGGTGCGGGCCAGCGACGGGAGCCCCCGCCACGACGTGAACCGCCTGGCCTCGGTCTACGGCGACTTGATGGGGCGTTAGGGTTACCGGCATGGCATTGACGGCTGAGGTGAAGGCGGAGCTCGCGAACGTCCCGGTGACCAAGCCGGCCGTCCGCAAGGCGGAGGTGGCGGCGCTGCTGCGCTTCGCCGGCAGCCTGCACCTCGCCGGCGGCAAGATCATGGTCGAGGTCGACCTCGACACGGGAGCGGCCGCCCGGCGCCTGCGCACGGCGATCGCCGACCTGTTCGGCTTCACCTGTGAGTTCGTGGTCGTGACGCCCAGCGGCCTGCGCCGCGGCAACCGCTATGTGGTGCGCCTGCTCCGCAACGGCGACTCGCTCGCCCGGCAGACCGGGCTGATCGACTCCCGTGGACGCCCGGTGCGCGGCCTGCCCGCCGCCGTGGTCGCCGGGGGCACGGATGTGGCCACCGCCGTATGGCGTGGGGCGTTCCTCGCGCACGGCTCGCTCACCGAGCCGGGTCGCTCGATGTCGATGGAGGTGACCTGCCCCGGGTCCGAGGCCGCGCTGGCCCTGGTCGGGGCGGCCCGGCGCCTCGAGATCCAGGCCAAGGCCCGCGAGGTGCGGGGCGTCGACCGCGTCGTCATCCGCGACGGCGACGCGATCTCGGCCATGCTCACCCGCCTGGGTGCGCACGAGACCCTCCTGAAGTGGGAGGACCGACGCATTCGCCGCGAGATCAAGGACTCCGCAAACCGGCTGGCCAACTTCGATGACGCCAACCTGCGCCGCTCGGCCCAGGCGGCCGTCGCCGCGGGGGCCCGCGTCGAGCGGGCCCTGGAGATCCTCGGGGACGAGGTGCCCGACCACCTCCGCGACGCCGGCATGCTGCGCCTCCAGCACAAGCAGGCCAGCCTCGAGGAACTCGGCGCCCTGCACCAGCCCCCGCTCACCAAGGACGCCATCGCCGGGCGCATCCGCCGGTTGCTGTCCACCGCGGACAAGAAGGCCGGGGAGCTGGGCATCCCCGGGACCGAGGCGTCCCTCACACCCGACATGCTCGACCAGGACTGACCACTACCACAGGTAGTAGCCCGGCGTCGAGCCAGCATGGCTTCGTCCCAATCGAGGTCGGTGCTGGGCAGGAATTTGGGTAGGGTGGGCTACGTCCAGTTCTCGTCCCCACGAGCGGGCGAGATTCCTTTCGAAGGAGACCCTGTAGATGACTGTCAAGGTTGGCATCAACGGCTTCGGCCGCATTGGTCGCAACTACTACCGCGCGCTGGTCGAGTCCGGCGCCGACATCGAGGTCGTGGCCGTCAACGACCTGACCGACAACAAGACCCTCGCCCACCTGCTGAAGTACGACTCGATCCTGGGCCGCTTCGACGGTGACGTCACCTTCGACGACGAGTCGATCACCGCCAACGGCAAGGTCATCAAGGCGTTCGCCGAGAAGGACCCGGCCAACCTGCCCTGGGGCGAGCTGGGCGTTGACATCGTGGTCGAGTCGACCGGCTTCTTCACCGACGCCACCAAGGCCAAGGCGCACATCGACGCCGGCGCCAAGAAGGTCCTGATCTCCGCCCCGGCGAAGAACGAGGACATCACGATCGTCATGGGCGTCAACGACGACCAGTACGACGGTTCGCAGACGATCATCTCCAACGCGTCCTGCACCACGAACTGCCTCGCGCCGATGGCGAAGGTGCTCAACGACGGCCTCGGCATCGTCAAGGGCCTCATGACCACCATCCACGCCTACACGCAGGACCAGAACCTGCAGGACGGCCCGCACAAGGACCTGCGTCGCGCCCGCGCCGCGGCCCTGAACATGGTCCCCACCACGACCGGCGCCGCCAAGGCCGTCGCGCTCGTGCTGCCCGAGCTCAAGGGCAAGCTGGACGGTTACGCCATGCGCGTCCCGACCCCGACCGGCTCGGCGACCGACCTCACCTTCGAGGCCGCCCGTGAGACCACCGTCGAGGAGGTCAACGCCCTCATCAAGGCCGCGGCCGCCGAGGGTCGCCTGCAGGGCATCCTCACCTACACCGAGGACCCGATCGTCTCCAAGGACATCGAGACCGACCCGGCCGCCTCGATCTTCGACGCCGGCCTGACCAAGGTCATCGGCAACCAGGTGAAGGTCGTGTCCTGGTACGACAACGAGTGGGGCTACTCCAACCAGCTGGTCAAGCTGACCGAGCTCGTCGGCTCCAAGCTGTCCTGACCCCCTCCATCCACTGAATCCCGAAAGGCGAACCCAGGTGAAGTCCATCAACGATCTCGGAGATCTGCAGGGCAAGCGCGTCCTGATCCGCTGTGATTTCAACGTCCCGCTGGACGGCGAGACCATCACCGACGACGGGCGCATCCGCGCGGCTCTGCCGACGCTGAAGCAGCTGGTCGAGGCCGGTGCCAAGGTCGTCGTGATGGCCCACCTGGGTCGCCCGAAGGGTGAGGTGAACCCGAAGTACTCGCTCGCCCCGGCCGCAGATCGGA
>CALMPQ010000237.1 GCA_937872005.1 uncultured Propioniciclava sp. | reverse complement strand
AGCGGGTGGCCGACTTCGTCTGAACGGGGTCAGTCCGTCAGGTCCGCCTCGAGGACGGCGATGGCGATCTGCACGCGGTTCTCGAGATCGAGCTTGGTCAGGATGTGCGACACGTGCGCCTTGACGGTGGCCTCGGTCACCCACAGCTGACCGGCGATCTCGGCGTTCGAGGCCCCCGAGGCGACCAGTACGGCGATCTCGCGCTCGCGTTCGCTCAACGCCTCCAAGCGGGCGCGGGCCGCGGCGCTCCGCGTCCCCTCACCGCGGGAGGCGTAGCGGGACACCAGCTTGGCGGTGTCGCCGGGCGACCGGATCGACTCCCCGCGCGCGACGATGCGCACGCCCTCGATGATCTGGCGGGGCGGGGTGTCCTTGAGCAGGAACCCGGACGCCCCCGCCTCCAGCGCGCCGAAGATGTACTCGTCGAGGTGGAACGTCGTCAGCACCAGGATCTTCGGGTGGTCGGGGCGCGCCGTGAGGTGCTGCGTGGCCGACAGCCCGTCCATCTTGGGCATACGGATGTCCATCAGCACCACGTCGGGGTGCACCGCGTCGACCAACGCCTCGAGCCCGTGCCCGTCGCCGGCCTCGCCCACGACCTCGATGTCGGGTGCCGAGCCCAGGATCACCGACAGCCCCGAGCGCACCAGCGCGTCGTCGTCGACGATCACGACCCTGATCGTGCCGCTCATGACTCGCCTCTCACGAGGGTCAGCGTCGCCGCCACCCGGAACCCACCTTCGTCGGTCTCCCCCGACGCCAGCCGCCCACCCGCCGACCGGACGCGCTCGGTCAGGCCCGGCAGCCCCATGCCCAGCCCCTGCCCCCTGGGGGTGCGGGACGCCGACGGCCGGTTCACCAGCTCGACCACGACCGCGTCGTCGACCCGGGCGAGCCGCAGCCGCACCGCAGCGCCCGGCGCGTGCTTGCCGGCGTTGGTCAGTCCCTCCTGCACGACGCGGTGGATCGCCGCGCCCACGGCAGGGGGCAGGGCTGCGGCATCGGCGTCCGACAGCACGTTGAGGACCTCGACCCGCGACGCCCGCGACCATGGCCGCGCTCCACGAGCCCTGCGGGGCGTCTCGGGAGCCGCCGTCATCGACGTGGCCGAGTACAACAAGCTGCAGGTGGCCAGGTCGACATGTTGATGGCCGGCGTGAACGCCCTGATCGGCATGTCGGTGCTCATCGCGGCGCTCGGCATCGTCAACACGCTGGGGCTGTCGGTGGTGGAGCGGTCGCGCGAGCTCGGGTTGTTGCGCGCGGTCGGGATGACTCGTTGTCAGGTGTTCGGGCTGGTCGGGCGCGAAGCGGTGCTGGTGTCGGTGCTGGGTGGGGCGTCCGGGCTGATCGGCGTCGTGGCCTCGCTGGCTCCCGCGGCTCGCGCTGCCCGCACCGACGTGTTGCAGGCGTTGGCGGCGTAGGGCGGGCCGATGGCAAAAGTCCGGTATCCCGGCGATGTGGGCCCCTCCGAGCGTTCTTGAGGGCCCAAACCACCGGGATACCGGACTTTTGCGCATGGGCGGCCGCCCCGCTCGAGAGGGCCTGAGTGCCTCAGCGCGTCTCGGGGCGGAACGCGCGTAGCAGCAAGGAGTTCGCCACGACGAACACCGAGCTGAACGCCATGGCCGCCCCCGCGATCATCGGGGTCAGCATGCCGAGCGCCGCCAGCGGGATCGCCGCGACGTTGTAGGCGAACGCCCAGAACAGGTTCGTCCGGATCGTGCCGAGCGTGCGCCGCGACAGCCGGATCGCATCGACCGCCAGCATCAGGTCGCCGCGCATCAGGGTGATGCCCGCGGCCTCCTTGGCGGCGTCGGTCCCCGACCCCATGGCGATACCGAGGTCGGACGCCGCGAGCGCGGCCGCGTCGTTCACCCCGTCGCCGACCATGGCGACCTGGCCCTTCGCCTGGAGCTCCCGGACGACCTCGACCTTGCCCTCGGGGCGGACGTTCGCGACGACCTGGTCGATGCCGACTTGGGCGGCCACCGCGCGGGCGGCGCGCTCGTTGTCGCCGGTCAGCAGGACGGGTATGAGGCCGAGCTGCTTGAGGCGGGCGATCGCCTGGGCCGACGTGTTCTTGATGGTGTCGGCCAGGGAGATCACGCCGATCGGGGCGTCGTCGCGCAGCACGACCACCGGGGTCTCCCCGCGGCCCTGTGCCTCGTCGACGACGTCGGCCAGGGGGGCAGGGAGTGAGCCCACGGCGTCCGGCCTGCTGACGGCGACGGGGACGCCGTCGACGACCGCGCGGACGCCCTCGCCCGGGACGTTCTCGAAGTGGTCGAGCCGGCCGCGGTCGGTGGTGGCGGCGACGATCGCCCGGGCGAGCGGGTGCTCGGAGCCGGATTCGGCGGTGCCGGCGAGGCGGAGCAGCTCGTCTTCGGACACGTCGGCGGGGTGCACACCCACCACGCGGAGGTCGCCGCGGGTGACGGTGCCGGTCTTGTCCAGCGCGATGGTGCGCACGGCGCGGGCGCGCTCGAGCACGTCGGGCCCAGCGATGATGGCGCCCATGCGAGCGCCCACGCCCGTGCCGACGAGCAGGGCGGTGGGGGTGGCGAGGCCGAGCGCGCAGGGGCAGGCGATGATCAGCACCGCGACGGCGGCGGTGGCGGCGAACAGGATCGGCTCACCGACGAGGAACCACCCCACGAACGTGGCCAACGCGACCAGCAGCACGATGGGCACGAACACCCCCGAGATGCGGTCGGCCAGCGCCTGGACGGGGGCCTTGCGGGTCTGGGCCTCCTCCACCATGCGGGCCATGCGGGCCAGCTCGGTGTCGCCGCCGAGGGCGGTGGCGCGGACGACGAGGCGTCCGTTGGTGTTGAGCGTGGCGCCGAGCACCTTGTCGCCCGGGTGCTTGTCGACCGGGACCGACTCGCCGGTGACCATGGCCTCGTCGATCGCCGACGTGCCGGAGACGATCACGCCGTCGGTGGCCACCTTCTCCCCCGGCCGGACGACGAACTCGTCGTCGAGCTTGAGGAAGTCGATGGGGATCTGTTGTTCGACTCCGTTGCGGAGCACGGTCGCTTCGGACGCCCCGAGAGTCAGCAGGGCGCGCAACGCCTCGGACGACTGCGACTTGGCGCGCGCCTCGAACCAGCGCCCGGCCAGCAGGAACGCCGTGATGCCGGCGACGGCCTCGAAGTAGACCGAGGCGCCGTCGGATCGTCCGATGGTGAACTCGAAGGGGTGGCTGTAGTGCAGGTCGCCGGCGTGGGTGAAGAACAGCGCCCAGACGGAGTACCAGAACGCCGCGGACGTGCCGAGGGAGATCAGCGTGTCCATCGTGGTGGCGCGGTGCTTGAGGTTGACCCACGCGGAGTGGTGGAAGCGGCGTCCGCCCCAGAAGTAGATGGGGGCGGTGAGGGCGAGGGAGGCCCACGTCCAGCCCGGGAACTGCAGGGCGGGGATCATCGCGATGGCGATGACCGGGATCGCGAGCACGGCGCTGATGATGAGGTCGCGCTTCAGCGGGGCGGCGCGGTCGACCTCGGGGGCCTTCGGGTCGGGCAGGTGGGCGCCGTAGCCGGTCTGCTCGACGACCTTGATCAGGTCGTCGGCGGTGGTGCCGAGCGGCACCAGCACTTTCGCCTTCTCGGTGGCGTAGTTGACCGACGCGATGACGCCGTCAACCTTGTTGAGCTTCTTCTCGATGCGTGCCGCGCAGCTGGCGCAGGTCATGCCGTCGATGTCGAGTTCGAGCGACTCGCGCCGCTCGTCGGTGTGCTTCGTGGTGGTGGCCACGGGTTTCTTCTCCTCGGTGCGGAGGACCGGCGTGTGGTCGACTTCGTTGGCTGAGCCCGTCGAAGCCGAGGACTGACCGGTCCTGGCGAAGGGTTTGGGTGCTGAGTTGTGGGTGCTCCCGACCTGATGCATCAGGCGCATCAGGTGGGGAGCGCCTGGGTTGGATCAGGAGACGGTGTAGTCCCCAGCCTCGGCGACGGCCTCGACGATGCGGTCGAAGTCGACCGGCGCGTCGGAGGTCACCTTGAGCGAGCCCGAGTCGAGGTCGACGTCCACGCCGGTCACGCCGGGGATGGCCGAGACCTCCTCGGTGACCGCGCTGACGCAGTGGCCGCAGGTCATGCCCGAGACCGTGTACTGGGCAGTGGTACCGCCGCCGCAGGTGCAGGGCTTGCCCTCTTGGCAGCCGCAGGTGCAGTCGGGGCCGCAGTTGCAGGTCTTCTCGGACGCCGCAGGCGCAGCCTCGGCCGCGCTGCCGCCGCCACAGCCGCAGTTGCCACAGCCGCAGCCACCGCCGTTGGCGGCAGCCTTGGCGTCCTTGATCGTGAGGTCAACCATGGGTGTTCTCCTTGTTCGTTGGGTGCTACGAAAGCTTCAGCTGCGCACGAGGCGCGCGATCGCCTCGGACGCCTCCTGCATCTTCTCCTCCGCCGCTGCCCCACCCTCACGGGCGGCGGCGACGACGCAGTGGGCCATGTGGTCCTCGAGCAGCTCCAGCGCCACGGACTGCAGCGCCTTCGTCATCGCCGAGATCTGGGTGAGGATGTCGATGCAGTACTTCTCCTCGTCCACCATCCGCTGCAGGCCGCGGGCCTGGCCCTCGATGCGACGCAGGCGGCGCTGGTAGTTGTCCTTCGCGGTGATGTAGCCGTGCTGGTGGCCGTCGGCGTCCTCGCCGTGGCAGCCACCGCCGCCGCACCCGCACCCGGACGCCGCAGGCACCAGTCCGCGCGCGTCGTCGGGGACCTCCGTGACGTCCTGGACCTCGGTACCGTGCTCGCTCATGCTTCCTCCTTGCCCTGAGAACTATACCCCCGTGGGGTTTATTCCCATACCCCCGGGGGGTAGTTGCCAGCTCTTTCCACCTGTGGACAACCGGTGGATGACTTCCTGCCATACCACTACACACCCAC
>CALMPQ010000236.1 GCA_937872005.1 uncultured Propioniciclava sp. | reverse complement strand
CGAGTCGGCCCTCAGCGCGGAGCCCGACCACCTCAGCGCCTACTCGCTCATCGTCGAGGACGGCACCCGATTCGCCGCCCGCGTGCGTCGCGGCGAGGTGCCCCTGCCCGACGAGGACGACCTGGCCGACAAGTACGAGCTGGCCGACACCCTGCTGCGTGCCCAGGGCCTGGCGTGGTACGAGGTGTCGAACTGGGCGCGGCCGGGGCATGAGTGCCGGCACAACCTCGCCTACTGGGTCGGTGACGACTGGTGGGGCTTCGGGCCGGGGGCGCATTCCCACGTCGACGGCGTCCGGTTCTTCAACGCCAAGCACCCGCGCACGTACGCGGCCGGGGTGGCGACGGGTTCGCCCGAGGCCGGCCGCGAGGAACTCACCGCCGAGGAGCGTCGGGTCGAGCGCATCCTGTTGGAGCTCCGCCTGCGGCAAGGCCTGCCGCTCGCCGTGCTCACCGACGCCGAGCGTGGCCGGGTGCCCGCGCTAGTGGCACGCGGCTGGCTGCAGGAACGCGACGGACGCCTCGCCGTCACCGACGACGGGCGCCTGCTGGCGGACGCAGCCGTGCGGGAGTTGCTGGATTGAGCGGCGACGACGGCCCGCTGCGGCGCATCCTGGCGGGCATGTGGGGGGTGGCCATGATGGCCCTGCTCCTCGCGCCGTCACTGAGCCCCACCGAGGGCTTCGGGTTCTCCGAGGTCGAGACCCCGCCGGCCCGCTACGAACGCATGGTGCTGGCGACGGCGGGGCTGGCGTCCATCATCGGGGCCGTGCGGGGCACGCGGGTCTGGGGCTGGGTGGTGGTCGTGGGCATCCCGCTGCTGCTGGGCCTGGGCGCGTGGGAGGCCATCGCCCACCCGGGCACGTGGTGGCAGGTGTGGTGGCGTCCGGCGCTGGGGTGCACGCTGGTCGCGGTTCCGGCGTGGCTGCTGGTCACTCCTCCAAGGTCGACAGGTCCCCCTCGTCCTCGCCGAGTGCCCGGGCCCTGAGCACGCGCCGCATGATCTTGCCCGAGCGGGTCTTGGGCAGCGCGTCGACGAACTCGATGTGGTCGGGCTTGGCGATCGGGCTGAGGTGCCGGGCGACGTAGTCGCGCAGTTCCTCCTCGACCTCCTTGCACGGGTCGGCGGTCATGGCCAGGACCACGAACGCGTGGATCGCGTTGCCCTTCACTTCGTGCGGCAGCCCGATGGCAGCGGCCTCGACGACGGCCGGGTGGCCGGCCAGAGCCGACTCGACCTCCGCGGTGCCGAGGCGGTGACCCGACACCTTGATCACGTCGTCGGTGCGGCCGATGATCGTGAACCAGCCGTCGGCGTCCCGCTTGGCGGCGTCGCCGGTCAGGTAGCGGCCCGGGAACTTCGACCAGTACGTGTCGACGTAGCGCTCGTCGTCATTGAACAGGGTGGCGAACATGGCGGGGGCTGGGTGCTTGAGGACCAACAGGCCCTCGGTGCCGTCGGGCACGGGCTCGCCCTGCTCGTCGACGACCGCTGCCTCTTGGCCGAAGACCGGACGCCCCGCGGACCCGGGACGCAAGGGCATCGACGGCACCGACGTGATCTGGAACATGCCGGTCTCGGTCTGCCACCAGGTGTCCATGATCGGGCAGCGGCCACCCCCGACCACCTCGTGGAGCCAGCGCCACGCCTCGGGGTTGATCGGTTCGCCGACCGACCCCAGCAGCCGCAGCGAGCTCAGGTCGTGGCGGCGCGGCCAGGCATCGCCGAAGCGCATCAGCGACCGGATCGCGGTGGGCGCGGTGTAGAAGTGCGTGAGCCCGTAGTGCTCGATGAGCTGCCACCACCGGTTCGGGTAGGGGTAGGTCGGGTTGCCCTCGTACATGAAGGTGGTCGCTCCCGCGAGCAGGGGTCCGTAGACCGTGTAGGAGTGCCCGGTCACCCAGCCGATGTCGGCGGTGCACCACCACCGGTCCTCGTCCCTCAGGTCGAAGGTGTTCAGCAGGGTGGTGTGGATGCCGACCATGTACCCGCCGTGGGTGTGCAGGATGGCCTTGGGGCGTCCGGTGCTGCCGGAGGTGTAGAGGATGTACAGGGGGTGGCCGGAGTCGACCTGCACCGTGTCGCAGCGCCCCTTCGCGATCGGCAGCGCGGCGAGGTCGTGGTACCAGTGGTCACGCTCGGGATCCATCGTGACGTCGTTGCCGGTGTTGCGCACGACGATCACGTTCTCCACGGTCGGGGAGAACCGGACGCCCTCGTCGACGATCGCCTTCAGGTCGAGCACGCGCCCGTTCACCCGCGACCCGTCGGCGGTGATCACGACCTTCGACTCGGAGTCGTCGATACGGCTCGCCAGCGCGTCGGAGGCGAACCCCGCGAACACCACCGAGTGCACGGCCCCGAGCTTGGCGCAGGCCAGCATCGCGAACACGGCCTCGGGGATGCGGGGCAGGTAGATCGTCACCTTGTCGCCCTCGACGACGCCCATCGCCTGGAGCACGTTGGCGAACTGGGTCACCTCGCGGTTGAGGCTGAAGTAGGAGAAGGTGCGCACTTTGCTCGTGTCCTCACCGACCCAGATCAGGGCGAGCTTGTTCCTGCGCGGGCCGGTGAGGTGCCGGTCGACGCAGTTGGCGACGATGTTGGTGCGCCCGCCCACGAACCAGCGGAAGAACGGCGCGTTGTCCTCGTCGAGCACCCGCTCCCAGGGTTGCGACCACTCCAGCTGGGACGCCTCGGCCGCCCAGTAGGCCTGCGGGTCGGCCAGCGCGTCGCGCTCGGCGCGTTCCCAGTCCGGGACGCGGGCCCCCGCCACCACGTCGGGATCGGGCTGGTAGATCTCCTTCTCGGCCATACGACAGGCTAACCCCGTGGTCGGCCGGGCCGGAAGGGGTCCGGATGGTCGGGGCGACTAGGCTGGGGCAAGTGGATCGCTACGCCCGTGACGTCCTGAGCCCCGGCTGGCAGCAGGCCAACCGCCCGACCGCCGTGAAGACCCCCGTCGAACGCGACCTCGTTCTCGAGGAGCCCACGTCGGGCTTCGTCGGCGCCGTCGTCGGGTGGGAGAACGGCGTCGTGGTGCTGGAGGATCGCCGCGGCAAGCGCCGCTCGTTCCCGTTCGGGCCCAACTTCTGGCTCGACGGCAAACCGATCGACCTGACGGCCCCGGCGCGAGCGGCCGCCACGGCCCGGGACAGGGCGCAGCAGTACAACCGCACGCACACGGCGTCCGGCTCGCGCGTCGGGCCGGCCGAGAAGGCCAAGGTCGCGCTGCCCAGCCGCATCTACGTGGAGGGGCGCCACGACGCCGAGCTCGTCGAGAAGGTGTGGGGCGCCGACCTGCGCCACGTCGGCGTCGTCGTGGAGTACCTGGGCGGCATCGACGACCTGCCCGCGATCGTGGCCGACTTCGCCCCCGTGCGCGGACGCCGCCTCGGCGTGCTGGTCGACCACCTGGTGCCGGGCTCGAAGGAGTCCCGGATCGTGCAGCAGGTGACCGGCGAGCACGTGTTCGTGACCGGCCACGAGTACATCGACATCTGGGCCGCGGTGAAGCCCGCCCGGGTCGGCCTGAAGGCCTGGCCCGACATCCCGCGCGGCACGGATTGGAAGAAGGGCACGCTGGCCGCCCTCGGCTGGCCGCACACCGACCAGGCTGATGTCGCGGCGGGGTGGAAGCGCATCCTGGGCCAGGTGACGGGCTGGAAGGACCTCGACCCGCGCCTGCTCACCGAGGTGGAGAAGCTCATCGACTTCGTCACCGAGGACCACATCGACAAGGAGTCCTGATGCAGACGGACGCCGTCGCCGACCTCATCCAGGAGGTCTGCGAGCGGGTGATCCTGCCGCGCTTCCGGGCCCTCGAGCCCGGTGAGGTGATGCAGAAGCGGCCCGGCGACATGGTGACCGTCGCCGACCGCGAGGCCGAGGCGGAGCTGACCGCGGCGTTCCGGGCGGCCACGCCGGACGCTCTGGTGGTGGGGGAGGAGGCGACCTTCGCCGACCCCCGGTCGCTCGCCGGCCTGCCCCACGCCGAGCACGCCTGGGTGATCGACCCGGTCGACGGCACCCGCAACTTCGCGTCGGGGTCGGTCGACTTCGGCGTGATGGTCGCCGAGG
>CALMPQ010000235.1 GCA_937872005.1 uncultured Propioniciclava sp. | reverse complement strand
AGCAGTTCCATCGCGGCGAACGCGTAGCGGGCCAGCACCAACTCGGCGACCTCGGGGGCGGCGCCCAGGGGGTCGGAGACGGCCACCGCGCCGATGCGGCGCGCCTGTTCGGCCTGGACGGCCCACCGCTCGTCGCCGGCCAGGAAGAACGACCCGACGGCGATGTGGCGGCGACCCTGGCTGCGCAGGCCCTGCATGGCCTGGGCGACCGAGGGGCCGGAGCCATCCGCCACCGCGGTGAGGCAGGGCAGGCGGTGGTGCGTCGACCACTGGCGGGCCCGGCGCGCCAGCAGGGCGGTGCCCCGGACGTCGCCCGAGGTGGACGAGCTGAGGATCAGGCCGTCGAGCTCGAGGACGCGGGCCTGGGCCAGGGCCGTGCGCAGGCGGGTGTCGAGCAACGTGAGCAGGGTGGCCTCAGGCCCGATCGGCCGAGCCACGCCGACCTGAAGCCCCGGGTGCTGCTGGGTGGCGTGCGTGACGATGCCCGCGAAGCGCGGGTCGACGTCGATGGCGTGGGTGAGGTCGAGCGGCACCAGGACGATCTCGCGGACGCCATCGGCGGCGAGCTGATCGAGGGTCTGGCCGATGCCCGGCAGGCAGGAGTCGAGGAACGCGATGGTGCTGGAGACCTCGGGTCGCAGGCGCGTCAGTTCGGCCTTGAGCGCTTGTGCAACGCGCACGACGCGCTGGTCACGGCTGCCTCGGGCAGCCATCACGAGGGTGGGTGCGGTCATGGCCGTTCCTCCATCGTTCCTAGCTGGTGGGACGGCTTCCTTGCCGCGTTCGACATGGTCATCCTGACTGAAAAGTTGAGGCAGTACCAATTCGAGTGTCCCACGGAGTGGACACCGGTGTCATATCCTGAGATTTGCAGCGGTGACAACCGGTGATGTGCTGGCAAGTGCGTGGCAACTGGGTGCCCTGGGATGCACAAAACCCGCCCGGGTGGGCTCCCGGACGGGCTTCGATGCGGTGGGCGATACCAGACTTGAACTGATGACCTCTTCGGTGTGAACGAAGCGCGCTACCAACTGCGCCAATCGCCCGCGGAGGAACACATTAGCCGAAGCGCCCCGGGTCTGCGAAATCGCAGGCTGTCGGCGTCGGAAAGACAGGCTGTCGGCGGGTGGGGACGGAGCCGTTTTGCAAACCGCGGAGAGGTGCGTATATGGTGTTCCACGCCCCGAACGGCCCCGGTCGATCGGACAAGCATGCGGACGTGGCTCAGCTGGTAGAGCATCACCTTGCCAAGGTGAGGGTCGCGGGTTCGAATCCCGTCGTCCG
>CALMPQ010000234.1 GCA_937872005.1 uncultured Propioniciclava sp. | reverse complement strand
CACCCCGCCCGCCCCCCGCAAGAACGCCGCGATCAACGCCGCTGCCGCCGTACGGAACTCGGCGATCGGCCGCGCCGCCGCCCGCATCCCGCGGCCGAACGGGCGTGTGGCGTTCACCCGGCGGGCACTGATCCTGTTCTCCGTGCTGGCACTCCTGGCCGTCTCGTTCGCGGGGTCGTTGCGCGTGTGGGTCGTGCAGAGTGAGGACCTGGCCCTCGCGCAGGCCCAGATCGAGCAACGCACCGCCCGCGTCGCGCAACTCGAGGACGAGCTCTCCCGCTGGAGCGACCCGGCCTACGTCAAGGCGCAGGCGCGCGAGCGCCTCGGCTGGGTGATGCCCGGTGAGGTCGGCTACCGGGTGATCGGAGCCGACGGCGAGGTCATGTCGGGCACCACCGAGATCGAGGGCGTCGGCGCCCCCCAGACCAGCGACCTCGCCTCGCGGTGGTGGGACAAGGTGGCCACCTCCCTCCAGCAGGCCGACGAGCCCGACCCGCTGCCCCGGTAGTCTGGCCGCCGTGCCAGCACTCGAACCAGCCTCCGAGACCGACGTCGCCACCCTGCGCGCCCAACTCGGGCGCGAGCCCCGCGGCATCGCCGGCATCGCGTGGCGCTGCCCCTGCGGCAAGCCGGGCGTCGTCGCGACCGAACCCCGCCTCCCCGACGGGACGCCCTTCCCCACCACCTACTACCTCACGTGCCCCCGCGCCGTTTCGGCGTGCTCCACGCTGGAAGCACAAGGGGTGATGGCCGAGATGACCGAGCGGCTGGCGTCCGATGAGGAGCTCGCCACCGCCTACACGGCCGCGCACGAGGCCTACCTGGCCGACCGGGCTGCGTTGGGGTCGGTGCCCGAGATCGCGGGCATCTCCGCCGGCGGGATGCCGACCCGCGTCAAGTGCCTGCACGTGCTGGCCGGGCACGCTCTCGCGGCCGGCCCCGGCGTGAACCCCCTCGGTGACGAGACCGTGGACGCCCTCGGCCCCTTCTGGGCACGCCCCTGCCTGGAGGGCGAGTGACCCTTCGACAGGCTCAGGGACCGGTCGCCGCCATCGACTGCGGCACCAACTCGGTGCGCCTGCTGGTGGCCGAGGCCGGGCCGGACGGACCCGTCGAGCTCGAGCGCACCCTGCGCCTCACCCGTCTGGGGCAGGGTGTGGACGCCACCGGGGAGTTCCACCCCGACGCGCTCGCCCGCACCTTCGCGGCGTGCGACGACTACGCGGTGATCCTGTCCACCCACGGCGTCCAGAGCGTGCGCTTCGTCGCCACCTCAGCGGCCCGCGACGCCCGCAACCGCGAGGAGTTCTTCACCGGCGTCCGTGCTCGCCTGGGCGTCGAGGCCGAGGTCATCAGCGGGGCCGAGGAGGCTCGGCTCTCGTTCGACGGGGCGCTCGGGGCCGTGCGTGACGCGGTGTGGCCCGCGCTCGTGGTGGACATCGGCGGCGGCTCCACCGAGCTGGTGCTCGGCGCCCCCGCCACCCCCCTGCAGGCGATCTCGCTGGACGTCGGGTCGGTCCGGCTGCGCGAGCGGTTCCTCGCCTCCGACCCGCCGACGCCCGCCGAGGTGGGGGAGGCGTCCGCCTTCGTCGACGGCCTGCTGGACGCCTCCGGCATCGACCTCGCCGCCGCCCGCACCTGGCTCGGCGTCGGCGGCACCGCGACGTCGCTGTCGGCGATCGTGCAGGGGCTGGAGACCTACGACCGCGCACGCGTGCACGGCTCGACCGTGACCCGCGGCGACCTGGCCGCGCTCGCTGACCGCCTGCTCGGCTCGACCGTCGCGCAGGTGCTGCAGATCCCGACCATGGTCCCCGGGCGCGCCGACGTCATCTGCGCGGGCGCCCTGGTCTGCGCCCGCATCGCCGCCCGGGTGGGCGTCGACCTCACCGTGAGCGAGTCCGACATCCTCGACGGCGTCGTCGCCGAGCTGCTGGCCGGGCGGCACTAGACTCGCGGCGTCCGGTCGCCGCCCCCGTGGCCCAACCGGCAGAGGCAGGCGGCTTAAACCCGCCCAAGTGCGGGTTCGAATCCCGCCGGGGGCACGTGGAATACGGCGGCCGCTTGGCGGCGTTCCGTATCATGAAGGCTGAGTCCACCGAGAAAGGCGCGCACTCTGATGCAGAGCACCAACCCCATCTTCACCCGCAGCGAGCAGTTCTCGCAGTCAGCCCCCCAGCAGCAGTACGGCCAGCAGCAGTACGGCGCCCCGGCGCCCTACCAGACCCCCGGCCAGCCGGTCCCCGGCGTCATGACGATCGACGACGTCATCACCAAGACCGCCATCACCATCGGCGCGCTGGTCGTGGCCGCCGCGATCACGTTCATGTTCCTGCCGCCGGCGCTCATGCTCCCGGCGCTGATCCTGTCCGGCATCGTCGGCTTCGTGACCGTCCTGATGGTCGGCTTCCGTCGCAACATCAGCCCGGCCATGGTCCTGGTCTACGCCGCCATCGAGGGTGTGTTCATCGGTGCGTTCAGCCTGCTGTTCGAGCGGATGTACCCCGGCATCGTCGTGCAGGCCGTCATCGGCACCTTCATCGCCGCCGGCGCGACGCTGGCCGCCTACAAGTTCCTCCGCATCAAGGTGACCAGCCGGTTCCGCAAGATCGTCACGATCTCGACCTTCGCCCTCGCGGGCGCGCTGCTGGTGAACTTCGTGCTGGCCCTGTTCGGCGCCAACATGGGCCTGCGCTCGTTCGAGTTCACCCCGCTGGCCGGCCTCATCTCCGCGGTGGCGGTCGTGCTCGCCGTGATGAACCTGATCATGGACTTCGACTTCGTCGAGCAGGGCATCCGCAACCGCCTGCCGGCCTCCGAGTCCTGGCGCGCGGCCTTCGGCCTCACCGTCACGATGGTCTGGCTCTACACCGAGATCCTGCGCATCCTGTCGTACTTCCGCTCCAACTAGGGGCTTCGACAAGCTCAGCCAACGCGAAAGCCCCCGTCCGGACGCCCCGGGCGGGGGTTTTCGTCACGCCGAGCGGCGACGGCGGTAGCTGCGGACGAGGTCGTGGCCGTGCTTGCCCAGCAGGGAACGCGCGCCGTTGATCCATGCCACGTCGCGGAACGCGTGCGCCGGCACCCACTGGGAGCTGGCGGTGGTGCCACCCACGTCGTGCACCACGGGGTCACGCGGGTCGTCGCAGCGCGCCGCATAGATGAGCCGCACGGCATGGAAGTCCTCGACGACGCCGCTGGGGGAGTGCCCGATCCAATGGTCGGACTGCATGTCGAGGAACTGGGTGATCTCGATCTGCTGCCCCGTCTCCTCGAACACCTCGCGCTGCACCGCGGTCGCCGGGTTCTCGCCCGGGTCGATGCCGCCGCCCGGCAGGCCCCACATGCCGGGCACCGCCGTCCGGTCGGAGAACTCGGTCGCGAGCACGCCCCGCGACGACACCACGAGCCCGTAGGCGGCCAACCGCTGGCGCACGACGGGGTGTCCGGCCAGTTCGCCGGGGCGCAGGGTCGTGCGCACCCGCTGGGGCCCCCGCGGGGTCACCGGACGCCGATGCTCGGCCACCTGCAGGGTCACGGTGAGGTCCTCGACCGTGCCGGCCGCCGAGAGTGGACGCAGGACGCGGAAGCCGCCCTCCCACGCCACCTGGTACGGGTCGTCCCCGTGCCCGAGCGTGAAGGACAGCACGGGCGTCCCGCCCGGAACCTCCACGCCGATGATCTGCACCTGCCCATCTTGACCTGCCTCAGGGACGAACCCAAGTCGCCTCTCCGGCCGATGTGCGTGGTGTGCGGCAGCGTCGGGGCGACCCGGGTCGGAGCCGTCGTACTCGGGGGTGCTGGCCGCTATGCTCAAACCCAGTCCCAGCAGCGACGATGGAGGCACAAGGTGCAGTACAACCCGGGGGCCCAGCTCGACCCGTCCCAGATGGGCGGTGGTGGTCGTGGCCGTGGCGGCACGATCGCCGTCGGCGGCGGAGCCAGCATCCTCATCATGATCCTCGCCCTGTTGTTCGGCTTCGACCCGGGCGCCATCCTCGGTGGGGGTGGCGGTGCGCCGGCCCCGCAGACCCAGGACAACCAGTACGCGCACTGCCAGACCGGTGCCGACATCGAGAAGGACCCGGAGTGCCGCTACGTGGCCTACACCAACTCGATCCAGAACTACTGGCAGCAGACGCTGTCGGGCTACCAGATGACCAAGACGGTCACCTTCGACGGCGCAGTGAACACGGCCTGTGGCCAGGCGTCCGCGCAGGTGGGGCCGTTCTACTGCCCGGCCGACCAGACCATCTACCTCGACAAGGCCTTCTTCGCCACGATGCTGCCGCAGCTGGGCGCCCAGGGTGGGGACGCCGCCGAGGCGTACGTCATCGCCCATGAGTACGGCCACCACATCTCCAACCTGACCGGGGTCATGAGCCAGGCACAGCAGCAGGGCCAGACGTCGGGTCCGAACTCGCCGGCCGTCCGCCTCGAGCTGCAGGCCGACTGCTACGCGGGCGCGTGGCTGCGCTACGCGTCGGGCTCCTCCGACAGCATCATCAGCGAGGTCACCCAGGAGGATCTGGACCGCGCCATCAATGCCGCCGAGGTCGTCGGTGACGACCACATCCAGCGGATGCAGGCCGGCCGCATCGACCCCAGCCAGTGGACCCACGGCTCCTCCCAGATGCGCAAGCAGTGGCTCGCCCAAGGCTTCAACTCGGGCGACCCGAACACCTGCAACACGTTCGCCGCCGGCGCGCTGAACTGACGCCCCCCTTCGAGGTCCCGGGCTGATCAGCCCGGGACCTCGCTGCCTGTCAGGGTGGTCGTGAACGACCGGTCCCCGACGGTGAAGTGCATGCGGGGACGCCCCGCCCCGGCCCGGTGGTTGACGACGCAGGTCCAGACGGTGTCGAGCGCGAACTCGCCCTCGTCCTGCAACTCCGCCAGGACGCCCCACACGACCTGCGGGTCCACCGTGCGCGGGTCGAAGGTCTCGAGGTCGGCGGCCTCGGTGCGGGGCGTCACGAGCACGGGCGTCCGGGCTGTGCGCTGGCGCCGGTCGAAGCCGCCATCGCTTCGCTGGGGACCGTCGAGGTACACGCCGACCCCCGAGCCGAACCCGACGGCGGTGGCACTGGTGCGCTCACCCACCGCGTCCGCGTAGCCCTCGCGCAGTCCCCAGGGGCTGGTGAAGTCGAGGGTGGGCAGCAGGGTTCCGTCGGGGCGGAAGAAGACGGCGCGGGATTCGGGGTTGGTCGACACCGACATGGAGACGAGCCCCCCGGAGTAGTCCACGATCTGCAGGGACTGGCTCTGTCGCGACCCCGACACCGACTCCGCGGCGCGGAAGAGCGCGCCCACGTCGTCGAAGTCGAAGTCATCGGGGTCGAAGGTCCTCTGCGCCACGTAGGCGATGTCGCTGGGGACCTCCCGGATCCGCCCGTCGCGCCACGCCCACGTGTGGGGTTGCCCGCCGCGGAGGACCGCCACCGATGCCGCGTCCTCGGTCACGGTGACCATGACCGCGCGGGTGGCGCCCGCGGCGTCCAAGAGGTCGGCGACCAGTTGGGTGGCTGCGCCGGGCACGGTCAGGTCGGGCGCTTTCGACGCTGCCGTCGCCGACGGCGTCGGCGTGCTCGTCGCGGTGGGCGGGGGTGCCGGGTCGGGGGACGGGGGCACGCTGGCCCCGGGGAGGGAGCACCCCGCGCCGACGACGGCCACCAGCGCGAGGGCTGCGGCGCGGCGGGGCAGGGTCACCCTCGTGAGATTACCCGCAGGGGTGCGGTCCGCGTCGACAGCCTCTTTACAGAAACCTGAATCACCCATCAGGATTGGGCCATGACCTTCACGCCCCAGCGCATCGAGACCGCCCGCCTCACCCAGAACGTCTGGGTCTCCGGCCCCGAGGACGGCATTCCGCTCCTGCTCGTCCACGGCAACCTGAGCTCGGGTGGCTTCTGGCGCTACGTCGCCGACGAGTTCGGCGGCGACGTCCGCATCATCGCGCCCGACCTGCGCGGCTACGGGGACACCGACGCCGAGCCGATCGACGCGACCCGCGGCCTGGGCAACATGGTCGACGATGTGCACGCGCTGCTCGAGACGCTCGGCCTCGCCGGGCAGGGCAGGGTCAACGCGGCCGGCTGGTCGATGGGCGCGGGGGTCCTGCAGCAGATGATGCTCGAGTACCCCGACGACCTCGCCTCGGTGACCCTCATCGCGCCGCTGTCGCCCTACGGCTACGGCGGCACCAAGGGCGCGAACGGCGAGCACGCCACCCCGGACGCCGCGGCCTGCGGTGCCGCCGGCGCCAACCCGGCCTTCGTTCAGCGCCTCGCCGCGAAGGACGCCTCGGACGCCGACCCACAGACCAGCCCGCGCATCGTCATGCGCACCTTCTACGGCGGCGGCGAGAACGCGGCCAACATCGACGAGGACTTCCTCACCGACGAACTGCTCAAGACCCGCACCGGTGACGACTTCTACCCCGGTACCGCGGCCCCCTCGGAGACCTGGCCGGGGCTGGCGACGGGGGAGCGGGGCGTCCTGAACACCATGAGCCCGAAGTACTACGACGCCTCGGGCATCGTCGACCTGGAGCGCAAGCCGCCGATCGTGTGGATCCACGGCAGCGAGGACAAGGTCGTCGCCGACGGGTCCCTGTTCGACCTGGCCACGCTCGGCCAGATGGGCGCCGTCCCGGGCTGGCCGGGCGAGGACGTCCTGCCGCCGCAGCCGATGGTGCAGCAGACCCGTGCGGTGTTGGATGCCTACCGCGCGAACGGTGGCGCGGTGACCGAGGTCGCGCTCGAGGGCGTCGACCACGGCATCCCGCTCGCGGCGCCGGGCCGGGTGGCCCAGGAAATCGCGAACGTCCTCGTGCGCTGAGGCGGGCTCAGCCGACCAGCTCCCCGCGCTCGCGGAGGTCGGCGACGATGCGGGCGTGGAACTCCTCGTCGATCCTGTAGAACTTCAGGTAGACGAGGTAGCTGGCCAGCATCAGCGCCATCGGGAACGCCATCATCATCAGCCGCATGCCCAGCAGCCCGGCCTCGGTGACGTCGTCGGGCGTGCGGGCGGCGTTGATGCCGGTCATGATGAGCGTCGACCCGACGATCGCCGTGCCGACGGCGCCCCCGATCTTGTTGATGAACGGCTGCAGGGCGAAGGTGACGGCGCCGTTGCGGCGGCCGAGCTTCCACTGGCCGTACTCGATGCAGTCGGTCAGGAAGACGATCATCAGCACGATGACGAACGAGCCACCGACGAACAGCAGCAGCCCGGCGATGCCGATCGGGATGATGTTCATCGGTGAGAAGAAGAAGATCACGTAGCCCAGCGCCACCAGACCCATCGCCACCGTGAACAGCGTGCGCCGGTTGTAGCGCTTGCGCAGCAGCGGGAAGATCGCGAACCCCAGCAACTGCGCGACACCAAGGATCGCCGCGAACGGCGAGAACATGTTCTCGTCGCGGTAGGCGTACTTGAAGAAGTAGACGCCGAACGAGGTCGTGGTGTTGTAGCCGACCAGGAACAGGATCATCGCGACGGCCGTCCACAGCAGCTGGTCGTTGTGGCTGACCGCCCGCACGATCTCGCGGACGGTCGTGTGCTCGACGGGACCCGACCGCTTCGGCTCCTTCACCCCGACCAGGGTCACCAGCTGGCCCAGCAGCATGATCGCCACGGCGCCGAGGGTGAAGAGCTGCCAGGCGCGGGCGTCCCCACCGAGCATCCCGGTGACGGGGATGATGGCCACCACCACGGTGAACAGGCCGATCGTGGCGAACACCTTCGCCAGGGCGCCCAAGCGCTCGCGCTCGCGCTGGTCGACGGTGAGCGACGGCAGCATCGACCAGTAGCCGATGTCGTTCATCGTCCAGGCCAGCCCCCACGAGACATAGACCACCGTGAACAGGGCGATGTAGGCCGGGCCCCGCAGGCCGAGGTCGGTGAAGAGCACGACCGTGATGATCGCGGTCAGCACCATGCCGGCCACGATCCAGGGCTTGAACTGGCCCCAGCGGGTGTTGGTGTTGTCGATGATGCCGCCCATGACGAGGTCGGTGAAGGCGTCGAAGATGCGCGCGGCCAGCAGGATGCCGTTGACCCACCACAGTGTGGGGTCGTCGAGGTCGAGCACCTCGGTGAGGTAGACGATGAGGAACAGCGCCATCATCGAATAGACCATGTCGCGACCGACGGTCCCGATCGCGAAGCTCCACCGGTTGCGGCGGGCGGTGTCGCCACCGCTGTGAGACTGGGCCATGGCGGCAACCTACCGCCGGGGTGCCCCGAGCGTCAGGCGCCGGGCCACACGGCGAAGCAGACGAGCAGCAGGGTGCTCATGCCGATCTCGAGGAAGCCGATGTGCTTGGCCGACCACGTCCGTGGCGGGATGAGCCAGGCACGCACCGTGCCGAGCAGGAAGAACGGTGCCCACCACCACGACGCGAGGCCCGCGAAGGCGAGGGCGACCGCGATGATCGCCACCACGCCGTGGTAGGTGATCGAGGCCACCAGCCACTCCGGACGCCCCCGCTCACGGATGTTCGTCTTGACGTAGAGCACCGTGCCGAAGAAGTACGCGAAGACCAGCGCGGTCACGACCCAGGTCAGCCCCGCGTCGGGGCGGAGGGCGTCCAGCACGTCGCGATAGCGCGCGATCGGCACCATCAAGGACGCCGCGGCGATCGTCAGCGCGCCGCCGACCGTGGCGCGCTCGTTGCGCTGCGCCGCGAGCCACAGGGCCGGCAGCATCAACGGGACGAACGCCGGGGCCCAGCGGAGCA
>CALMPQ010000233.1 GCA_937872005.1 uncultured Propioniciclava sp. | reverse complement strand
GGCCGCTGCTGGTCATCGTCACTCCTTGTGGGGGCCGGGTGAGTCTAGCGCTTGGTGACATGCAAACGGGGATGGGGTCACCCTCCCCATCCCCGTTCGCTCTGCGAACAGCAGGTCAGCCCAGCTTGTTCGGAGCCAGCGGCACCGGGAACGTCCCCTGCGGGACGGACTCGGCGGGTCCAGCCGGTGCGTAGCTGACGCCCTTGAGCGCCATCTGGCCGCGACGGGAGGCGTCCGTCACGTCGTTCAGCAACCGGTTGGTGTAGGCCGGGGCGTGGAAGCCACGGCTGTTCTCGGAGACCACGTAGTCCATGAAGAACTGGGCCTTGCGCTGGTAGGCGCGGGCGGCGTCCACGCGATCGGCGGGCGTGCCGTCCTTGGCGGCGGCCTCGATGTCGTAGAGGAGCGCGGTGAAGGCGTCGAAGGCGACGTTCTTCGTCTGCTCGTAGGTGTCGTGGATGCCGGAGACCCGGTCACGCATCTCCTGCTCGGTGGTGCTGTGGCAGGTCAGGCACGAGGCGTTGATCGTCGCGTCGCTGCGCATCGGGCTGGCGATCTGGTGGTCGCTGATCTTGGCTGCACCCTCACGCTTGTACGGCATGTGGCAGTCGGCGCAGGTCACGCCGGACTTCGCGTGGACGCCCTGGCTGAACGTCTCGAAGTCGGGGTGCTGGGCCTTGACCACCTTCGCGCCGGTCAGCTTGTGCGTGAAGTCGCTGAACCCGACCTCGTCGTAGTAGGCGAGCGCGTCATCGGCGGTGAGGCCCTTGTCCCACGGGAACGTGAGGGTCTTCTCGTCGCCCTTGAAGTAGTACTCGACGTGGCACTGCGCGCAGACGAAGTTCCGCATCTCCTGCGGGGTGGCCATGGTGTTGACGTCGTAGTTGGCGACGCCCTGGCCGGCCTTGTACTCCTTGATGCCCTCGACGAACGCGGGGCGCGTGATGCGCAGCGCCATCGTCTTGGGGTCGTGGCAGTCGATGCAGCTCACCGGGTGCTCGGCCAGCTTGGTGGCCTCGGCGTACGGCATCTTGTTCATCGCGTGCCAGCCGGCCTCGCGGTCACCGTTGCCGAGCTCGTCCATGATCTTGGGCAGCGAGGCGTGGCAGTTGAGGCAGGCGCCGGGCTGCTTGAACGGGTCCTGGACGCGCTTGACCAGCTGCTGGTCCTCCAGCATGTAGGCGTGGCCGCGGGGCTCGTTGTACTCAACGGCGAACGCGTAGCCCTGCCACATGTTGACCAGGCGGGGGTCGTTGGCCAGCTTGCTGTGGGTCTTGGCCGTGCGCGGGTCGTCGGCGGTGGGCGTCCGGGCGACCTGCTCGTCGGCGGGGAACTCGGCGGTGTTGCGCCAGCCCTCGTACTGCAGCGGGAAGTTCTGCCCCCACACCGCGGCGTCGTACGTCGTCTCGCTCAACTCGGCGACCCGGAAGTACGGGTTCTCCGCCTCGCTGCGCCGCTCGAAGATGCTCATCAGCATGGACGCGATGCCCACCGTGACGAGCGCTCCTGCGATGAGGAACACCCCGGCCAGGAGCAGGCGCCGGTCCTTCTTCTTCTCGGTCATTCAGATCACCTCATGTGTCCGACTTCGGCGTGGCATTGGAGACAGTCGATGCGAGTGGAGTGCCCACTCACGGTCGTCGCGAAAGTGCGCGTGCCCTCGATCTCCTCGACGAGGCCGCCGTGGCAGTACACGCAGGCCTCCTGCGTGATCTGGCGGTTCATGTCGCGGATCTTGATGTTCTCGGGGTAGTCGCGGGTGGTGAACTTCAGCGCGTGCCAGAAGCCGTTGTCGGCCTTGTTCACGTACTTGTTGATCAGGTTGTCGTGGGGGGAGTGGCAGTCGTTGCAGCCGGCCACGTTGGTGTGGCTGCCCTTCAGCCAGCTGTTGTACTGCTCGTTCATCGCGTGGCACTGGTTGCACGTCTGGGGGTCGTTGCCGAAGTAGGCCCACCCGCCCGCGTAGCCGAACGTGAACACCGCGATGCCGAGGAGGATGCCGATCAGGCCGCCGGCGATGCCGATCGCGATCCCGCTGTAGCTGCGCAGGATGCCCATCAGGCCCTTGCCCTTGCCGGCCATGTGGCTCCCTCCCTTCATGCACGACAGCTCACCCGTTCTCCTACAGCATGTCGTTGATCGGTGCGCGCGGCCATCCGTCGGGAGGTACAAAGAGGGCACATCTTCCCTGTGCCCCGGTGGTTGAGCCCGTCGATGCCTAACGGCGAGGACGCCCCAGCCCGGCCCGCACGATGTAGGCGGCCGCCTGGATGCGGTTGTCCATGCCCAGCTTGGCCAGGGCGTTGTGGACGTGGTTCTTCACGGTCCCCTCGGTGATCGACAGTGCGACACCGATCTCCTTGTTCGACAGGCCGTCGGCGACCAGGCGCAGCACCTCCAGCTCGCGCTGGGAGAGGGTGGCGGCCTCGTCCACGACCGGGGTGGCCGGCGCGCGCGTCTCGCGCAGCGCGGCGAGCAGCTTGCCGACCAGGCTCGGCGCCACCGGGGACTCGTCACGCATGGCCGAACGCAGCATGGTGAACAGGTCGTCGGGGTGGAGGTCCTTCAGCAGGTAGCCGTAGGCGCCCAGCCGGATCGCGCCGAGCAGCGTCTCCTCGTCGTCGAGGACCGTCAGCATGATCACCTTCGCCCCGGGCACGACGTCGCGCAGTCGGCCCGCTGCGGTGACGCCGTCCATCACCGGCATCTCCACGTCGAGCAGGATGATGTCGGGCCGCAGCACCTGGGCGAGTTCGACCGCCTCGACGCCGGTGCCGGCCTGCCCGACGACCTCCATGTCGTCCTGCTCGTCGATGAGCGTCGCGATCGCCCGCCGGAACAGGGGCAGGTCATCGGCCAACAGGATGCGCGCGGGTGCCGTCGTCATGCGCTGAGTTCCCCGACGGGCACGGACGCCGTGGGCTGGCTCCCATGGCCCCCCGGCAACCGGACGACCACGCGCGTCCCGCGGCCGGGCGCCGACTCGATGTGGAGGCTGCCGCCCACCGACTCGGTGCGTTCGCGCATGGTGCACAACCCGAAGCCCTGCTGCCGCGGGCCGGTGGGGTCGAAACCGGCCCCGTCGTCCTCGACGACGAACTCGGTGTGGGTCGACCGCGCGCTCACGCGCACGCTGGCCGCGCTCGCCCCCGCGTGCTTGCGGGCGTTGGTGAGTGCCTCCTGCACGACGCGGATCACCTGCACCTGCGCGGCCTCGGACAGGCCGAGGTCGGCGTCCACGTCGGCGTACAGGGTCGTCGGGATGCCGCTGGTGCGGGAGAACGTGGCGACGAAGCCCTCCAGGTGTTCGAGGAGGGTCCGCTCGGGGTGGTGGGCGTCCTTGAGCCCGACGATGGCCTCGCGAACGTCGCGGTGGGCGTCGCGGCACAGGTTCGCGAGGTCGTCGATGTCGGCGTGGCAGCGCTCGTCCTGCGCGATCGTGGGGCGCGCCTGCACGGCGCGCAGTCGCAGGTGGGCGACGCCGAGCACCTGGGCGAGGGAGTCGTGCATCTCCCGGGCGATCCGGTCGCGCTCGATGAGGGCACCGGCCGCGCGCTCGGCCTCGACGACGGCGTCGTGGGCCCGCCCGAGCAGCCGGAACATCAGCCAGCCGAAGGCGACGGAGCTGGTGAGCAGCACGATTCCCAAGGTGCGCTGGCCCGCCTCCTGGCCCAGGGTGGCCAGCACCCACGGTTGCAGGGTGAGCAGGGTGCAGACGAAAACCAGCGGCCCGACCAGCCCGAGCAGGCGGAGTCGGCGCAACGGAACCGTGCGGCGTGGGGCGTCGATCGTCATCGGGGACCTCCTGTGGGTGATGCAGGACGGCCTACTCCGACGCAGTGTAGTAGGTAATCACGCGTGGTGCGCACGGCGCTGCGCCTTCTTCTCCGCCTGGAGCCGCTTGGCCGCCAATCGGCGCTCGTTGCCGGCCCGCGACGGCTTCGTCGGACGACGCGGCGGGGGCGGTGGCTGGAGCCCCTCCCGCAGGATCTCGGCCAGCCGTTCCCGGGCCGCGCGGCGGTTGCTGTACTGCGAACGCTGGTCGGCGGCGTCCACCGTGATGGTCGTGCCGACGAGTCGGGACGCCAGCCGCTTCAGCAGGCGCGCCCGCTGGGCGTCGGAGAGGCTGGGGCTGGCACCGATGTCGAAGCCCAACTGGACGCGGGAGTCGGTCGTGTTCACGCCCTGGCCGCCGGGACCCGATGCCCGC
>CALMPQ010000232.1 GCA_937872005.1 uncultured Propioniciclava sp. | reverse complement strand
CTTCCTGCGCGACCGCGAGTTCAGCGAGCAGGCCGGCATCGTCGAGTCGCCACGCCTCGACGGGCTCGGCCAGCGGGGTCGGCTCGGGGCCTTCGACGGGCGCTGCCAGCAGGGCGGCGAGCTCGGCGTGCAGGTCATCGATCTGGTCGAGCAGGTCGTTCTCGTCGAACCACCACGGCGCTTCGGGCTCGGGGCGTGATCGAGGCAACGAGGAGCCCCCGTCCCACTCCGTCACCTGCTGCGCCATACACCAACTATAGTACGCCAGTACGGATACCTCAAGGCCTACCAACGCTTCGAGCGAAGCGATTCCTCCGCCCCACGCTCGATGCCCAACGTCGCCACGAGGTCCTCGTGGAAGCTCATCCAGGCCAGGTGGCAGGAGGCCCGGCCAGGGGCGTCCAGCCACGCTCGGTCGCCGGCCCGCACGCGGTCGAGTGTGGCGCGGTGGCGTGGGGGGTGGACGCCGAACCGGTTCACGTGCCGTGACAGTGCGGAGCAGATGCGCCGCAACTCGGCGTCCAGCAACCCGAGCTCGCGCAGGACCGCCTTGTCGACCCGTGCGTCGACGCCCGCATTGAACTGCCAGCGCGTCACGGCGTTGACGTGGCGCTCATTGAAGTCCAGGAAGTAGAGGTGCAGCGTCCGCGCCGAGAAGCGGGCGCCCTCCACCGCATCCAACTCCGCCGCCAGCTGCCGCTCGTTCTCCGCCTTCCCCGCGTCGGTCAACGACCAGGAGGTCGACCCGTACCACGCGTGGTGGCGCGCCCACCCGGAGGCCTCGGCGTCCAACAGCACGTCGGCCACCTCGCGCGCCGGAAGGTCGAACAACCCCGCGACGTCATCGATCGAGGGGGAACCCAGCACACGCACGCCGTGCAGGGCCAACAGTTCGGGCGCAGAGGAGACCACGCACCCATCCTGCCTGTCCCCACCGACAACCACGACCAGCCCCTAGGCTCGAAGCCCTGACCCAGCCGACCGCCGTCCGCCATGTCCGCCCGTGCGGCGGCGAGCTCGCCGACCTGCTCCTCCGGGACGGCCGCATCGATGCCATCCAGCCCCCGGCGCCCAGGTCGACCTGGGCCGACACCGACCTCGACGGCCAGGGCCTGCTGGCGCTGCCCAGCATCGTCAACACCCACGCCCACGTGGACAAGTCGTGGTGGGGGCTGCCGTGGCAGTCGTACGGCGGCGAGCCCGGCACCGACGGCCGCATCCGCCACGAGCGTGCCCGCCGCGACGAACTCGGTATCCCCGGCGTCGACATCACCACCCGCGTCCTGACCGAGATGGTCCAGCACGGCACCACCCTTCTCCGCAGCCACGTCGACGTCGACCTCGGGCTGGGGCTGCGCGGCATCGAGGTGGTCCGCGAAGCGGTCGCCTCCTTCCAGGGCGGCGTCCATGCGGAGATCGTCGCCTTCCCGCAGGACGGCGTCCTACGGCGTCCGGGGGTCGACAAGCTGCTCGACCAAGCAGCCCAGCAAGGTGTCGAGCACATCGGCTGACTCGACCCGGCCGGCATCGACCGCGACCCGGTCGGCCAGCTCGACACGCTCTTCGCCATCGCCGAGCGGCACGGCTGCGGCATCGACCTCCACCTGCACGACGGCAACGACCTCGGCGCGTTCCAGTTCGACCTCATCTGCGACCGCACCGAGGCCACCGGGCTGACCAACAAGGTCACCGTCGCGCATGGCTTCGCCCTCGCCCAGGTGGACCCGAACAGGCGGGCGGAACTCCTCGCGCGCATGGGCGAACTCGGCATCTCCATGACCACCGTCGCACCCCTCCGCCTGCCCCAGCTCCCGTGGCGCGAGCTGGACGCCGCGGGCGTGCGGTTCGGCTTCGGCACGGACGGCATCCGCGACCTGTGGAGCCCCTACGGCACCGGCGACACCCTCGGGATCGCCTGGCAGTTCGCACGCTCGAGTTCGGTCGTCCGCGACGAGGACCTGACGCGCATCGTCCGCGCCGCCACCGCCGATGCGGGCTGGTTCGCCGGCCGCCCCGACCACGACCTCGCCGTGGGCGCCCAGGCAGACCTCATCCTCGTCGACGCCGAGCACGGCCCGGACGCCCTCGTCCGCACCCCGCCGCGCCTCGTGGTCATCGGGGCGGGTCACCTGTTGCACGACGCTAGGGTGTCGGCGTGACTGACAAGCTCTACCTCTTGCCCGCCGTCGACGTGCAGGGCGGCCAGGCCGTCCAGCTCGCGCAGGGGATCGCCGGTTCCGAGAAGGTCTTCGGCGAGCCGCTCGCCGCGGCCCAGCGCTGGCAGGACGCCGGGGCCGAGTGGCTGCACCTGGTCGACCTCGACGCCGCCTTCGGTCGCGGGTCGAACGCCGACATCATCGCCGAGATCACCGCCGCGATGGACCTCAAGGTCGAGCTCTCCGGGGGGCTCCGCGACGACGCGGCCCTCGAGCGCGCCCTCGCGACGGGCTGCGCCCGGGTCAACCTCGGTACCGCCGCGCTCGAGAACCCCGCGTGGTGCGAGCGCGCGATCGCCGAGCACGGCGACCGCATCGGCATCGCCATCGACGTCAAGGGCACCCAGCTGGCCGCGCGCGGCTGGGTCCGCGAGGGCGGCGACTGGCGCGAAGCCGTCGACCGCCTCTCCAACGCGGGCTGCCGCACCTTCGTCGTCACCGACGTGAAGTCCGACGGCATGCTCACCGGCCCCAACCTCGAGCTGCTCAAGGACGTCGCCGCCCGCACCGACGCCGAGGTCATCGCCTCCGGCGGCATCGCCCAGCTCGACGACCTGCGGGCCCTGCGCGAGCTCGTGCCGCTCGGCGTGACCGGCGCCATCATCGGCACGGCCCTCTACGTGGGCAACTTCACCCTCGAGGACGCCCTGCGCGTGGCCGCGGACGGCTGATCAGGACGCCCCTGCCCGCCGGTACAGGAACGCGGCCATGGCGTCGCGGTTCACGGGGGTCACGGGCTGGAAGGTGCCGTCGGGCCACCCGGTGGTGATGCCCGTCGAGGCCAGCCACTCGATCTCCTTGCGGAACTGCGTCCCGACGGGAACGTCCGTGAACCTCGCCCGCTCCGGCGCCACGAAGGCCGGTTCTCCCGCCGCCCGGTACAGGAACGCGGCCATGGCGTCGCGGTTCATGTGGTCGTGGGGTCGGTAGGTGCCGTCGGCGTGACCCTTGGCCCAGCCCACCGCCCTCAACCACTCGACCTCCTGGTAGAACGGCGCACCCACGGGCACGTCCGTGAACGACGGCCGGCTCGGCGGCGTGAAGGCGGGTTGGCCCGCCGCGCGATACAGGAACGCAGCCATCGCGTTGCGCTCCACGGCTTCCACCGGGTGGTAGGTGCCATCGGGGTACCCCGTGCTGACCCGCGCCGCGCGCATCCACTCCATCGCGTCCGCGAAGGGAGTGTCGGGCTTCACGTCCTTGAAGAGGGGGAGCAGGGGCGGCTCGGTCTGTCGGGGCACCTGGTGCGACAGGGTGGCCCCGCGGGTCGGCGTCCACACGATCGAGAGCTTGCCGAAGGTCTTGTAGTAGCGACCGTTGGTGCCCGGCAGGATCATCCACGTCGAGGTCCCGGTACGAGCGAGCCCCAGGTCTGCCATCCGCGCGTGGATGGCGATCATGTCCTTGGTGATCGTGGACGCCGGGGCGGGGTAGCCCACCGCGCCCGCCGTGGCCGGGGCCGAGGCCGGGAACCACGTCCTGAGGTAGAAGGAGAAGTTGCGCTGGCCGTAGCTCGAACACAGGTCGCCCTCGCGCGGATAGCTGTCGAGCGAGGCCCTGTTCGGCACGTACGGGGTGTAGTTGTACAGGCCCGCCGTTGCCTGGTTCCTGATCAGCACGTCGGCCTTGCCGCAGCGCTCCTCGGGGTGGTACCAAACCTTGTTGACCACCCCGGCCTTGTGGTTGAAGCGATCCGGGTCGGCCCGGTAGATCTGGAAGCGCTCGGCCGCCGAGTACACCTGCCAGAAGAACGTGGCGGTGGCATCACTGCAGCCGAGGTAGTCGGGGCAACCCGCCCCGGTGGCGCGGGCGTACGCCGTCGAGGTGAGCCGTTCACCGCTGCCCGTGATCAGGCCGGACTCGCGCTGGATCAGCAGGATGAGCATCTGGGGGTTGATCCCGCACGCGGTCGCGACCTCGTGGATGATCCCCGCCGCCGAGTTCCCGGTGCGCGCGGGCAGCGGCCCACAGTGCGCGGTGAGGTTCGTCGCGGGCGTGTCGGCCCGGTGGTCCTTCAGGCAGGGCACACCCGATGCGGAGGGGATGCACTTCTCCCCCCTGAGCTCGAGGAACGCCGTGACTTCCTCGCGTGACATGAGGGCGGGGTCGAAGAACACCTCGTCGGTGACGATGTTGCCGGCGTCGAAGCCGGCCAGCGGGTGCTCGGCGGCGACGGCGGGCGCGGTCGGGAGCACGACCCCCAAGGCCACCAGAACCGCGCACAGGGCGCCCACCACCCACGCCCGGGCGTGCTTGACCATCGTTCCCTCTCCTCCCGAG
>CALMPQ010000231.1 GCA_937872005.1 uncultured Propioniciclava sp. | reverse complement strand
AGCGTGGGTGGGCGGGCCGCACGGTGTCGGCCCGCCCAGACCGAGTCAGAGGTGTTTTTCATGGGTGATGTGCGCAGGACCGTGATCCTGGGTGCGGCGGGCCGCGACTTCCACAACTTCAACGTGCTGTACCGCGACGACGCCGGCCGCGAGGTGGTGGCGTTCACGGCCACGCAGATCCCCGACATCGCCGGACGCCGTTACCCGGCTGAGCTGGCCGGCGAGCGCTACCCGCACGGCATCCCGATCGTGGACGAGGCCGAGCTCGAGGAGCTCATCGCGCGCGAACGCGTCGACGAGTGTGTGTTCAGCTACTCCGACATCGCGCACACCGACGTGATGCACCTGGCCAGTCGCTGCAGCGCTGCGGGCGCCGACTTCGTGCTGCCGGGCGGAGCGCCGACGATGCTGAAGTCGACCAAGCCGGTGATCAGCGTGTGCGCCGTGCGCACCGGCGTGGGCAAGTCGCAGACGTCGCGCTACCTCGTGCAGATCCTCAAGGAGATGGGCAAGAAGGTCGTCTCGGTGCGGCACCCGATGCCGTACGGCGACCTGGCCGCCCAAGCCGTGCAGCGCTTCGCTTCGTACGCTGACCTCGACGCGAACCACTGCACCATCGAGGAGCGCGAGGAGTACGAGCCCCACATCGACGCCGGCTTCGTCATCTACGCGGGCGTCGACTACGAGGCGATCCTGCGCGAGGCGGAGGCCGAGGCCGACGTCATCATGTGGGACGGCGGCAACAACGACCTGCCCTTCTACGCCCCCGACCTGCACGTCGTGCTCGCCGACCCGCTGCGCCCCGGCGACGAGGCGCGCTACCACCCCGGCGAGGCCAATGTTCGCCTGGCCGACCTCGTCATCGTCAACAAGTGCGACGTGGCCGCGGAAGACGCGATCGCCGCGGTCGAGGCGTCCGTGCGGGAGCTGAACCCTCGCGCGACCGTGATTCGGTGCGACTCGCCGGTCACCGTGGAGGACCCCGACCTGGTGCACGGCCAGCGTGTGCTGGTGATCGAGGACGGCCCCACGCTCACCCACGGTTCGATGTCGTTCGGCGCGGGTGTCGTCGGTGCGCGGGCGGCGGGTGTGGCCGAGATCGTCGATCCGACGCCGTACGCCGCGGGCTCGCTCGCCGCGACCTACGCCAAATACCCCAACGCGCGCGGCATCCTGCCCGCGATGGGGTACGGGGACGCCCAGATCCGCGATCTCGAGGCCACCATCGACGCCGCCGACGCGGACGCCGTCGTCTCGGGCACGCCCATCGACCTCACGCGTGTGCTCGAGGTGAACAAGCCGATGACCCGGGCGCGCTACGAGTTGCGCGAGCAGGTGCCGGGCGTCTTGGCGGAGGCGGTGCGCACGGTCGTCGGGTAACTGTCAATCTCGTCGACCTTGACAGTCAAATGGACTGTCAAAGTCAGTCAGATTGACAGTTCGGGGACAAGCTGGTTCGAGTCGTTGTCGGAAGAACTCGCCATCACCTCGATCACCTGGCAGAACTGCTCGCAGGATTGGCCCTGCTGCCGGACGGGCGTCGCCGCTCGTCGCTCGACGCAGCGATTCGGACTGCCATCGAGCCGTTCCGCCAGACCCGAGCGATCCTGCCCTTCGATGACGGGGCTGCCGAGCACTACGCCCTCATCGTGAAGGCGCGCCGCCAGTCGCGGACGCCGATCAGCACCCCGGATGCACAGATCGCAGCCATCTGCCGGGCGCATTCCGCATCGTGTGCCACCCGCAACGTGGCGGACTTCGCGAACACCGGCGTGCTGGTCATCAATCCGTGGGTCGCCTGATCGCGACCGTCACCGCCGCAGCCGCACGCCCTTCGGCGTCTGGTGGAACCCCGCCGCCAGCAGGGCGTGCACGAACGGGTGGTCGGCACCCAGTGCCGCGACACCGTCGACCTTCTCCACCGTCAGGGACGCCAACCGTCCGCCCCGCACCAACCCGGCCAACGCTTCGGCGGCCCGGGCAAGGGCGTCGGGGTCGGGCGTCCAGGTGAGCGCGGTGCGTCCGCCGCGCTCGAGCCAGACGACGAGCTGCCCGTCGTCGAGCACGACCAGGGCCCCCGCCTTGCGGCCCGGCTTGTGGTCGCCCGAGGCGGGCCAGGGCAGGGCGGCGCCGAACGGGTTCGCCGGGTCGGACGCCGCGAGCACCAGTGCGCCGGTTCCTGAGCTTGTCGAAGGACGGCTTGCCCCCCGAAGCCGGTCGATCGCCCCGGTTGTGGCGAACTGCGCCGCACCCAGACCCTCGACGAAGTAGCCGCGGCGGAGGCGGCCAGCATCTTCGGCGGCCGAGAAGACCTTGTAGACACCGGAGAACCCACCCTCGATGCCCTCGGCCTGCACGGCGCCGCGCGTGACCACCCCGTACCGGTCGAGCAGCAGTTCGGCCGTGAGCACCAGTTTCTCGCCGAGAGCCCGTGTTCCGTCCGCCGAGAGCCCGCGTTCCACCAGCGACCAGCGCCCACCCACCGAGGGCGGGGCCGCTGTGCGGGGCATCCGCAGGCGGGGGCGTCCATAGCGGGTGCGGGGGGCGGCCGCGCGAGCGCGGTGGGTGGTCGACCCCCCGCCCAGCCGGGCGCGCACGGGGGCGAGGGTGTCGTTGGTGACCAAACCCTTCCAGACCAGCGACCACAGCGCATCGGCGGCGGCCAGCCCGCCCGGGTCGCCCACCGCGTCGGCCAGGGCGGTGAAGAACGACGCCCCACCCCCCGCCAACGCCGAGACCAGCGCCACCTCGAGGTCGCCCTCGGGCTCGGCAAGCACCGACCCGAGCGGCCCGAGGTCGGTGGGCCACAACGTCACCCACCCATCGGATGCCGCCAGCCCGCCCTGCCCACGCCAGCCCACCTCACCCGAGGCGCAGAGCTCGTCGAGCATCGCGGGGGCGTAGTCGCGGACGCGCGCCGGCAGGATGAGGGTTTCGACCGCCGACGCCGGCAGCGCCACCCCGGCCAACTGCTCGACCACCCGCAGCACACCGTCGGCGCCGCGGTAGCCCCCACCGACGCCCTGCCACGCCGGCAGGAACCTCGCGTAGTCCTCGGCCGGGACCGGCTCGACCTCCGCCCGGAGCGCGGCCACCGAGCGCCGCCGGATGATGCGCAGCACGCCCGGATCGCAGAACTCGCGCCCGGAGGCGCCGGGGGTGAACTCGCCCTCGACGAGGCGTCCGTCGGCCTGGAGCTTGCGCAGGCCGGCCAGCGCGATGGCGCGGCCGATGCCCAGCCAGGCGGCCACGTCGTCGGTCGAGAAGGGCGTGTGCGTGCGGGCGTACCGCACCAGCAGGTCGCCGAGCGGGTCGGCCACCGGGTCGGTGAACGCCTGCGGCAACCCCGGCGGCAGGGCGACACCCAGCGCGTCGCGCAACCGGCCGGCGTCCTCCACCGCCGCCCAGCGGTTGCCCACCCTGAACACCCGCCGGGACGCCTCGAGCTCGGCCAGCCACCCCTCCGACACGCTCAGGGACCCGGGCGCCTCGGAGCGCGCCGCCAGATCAACCTCCGACAGGGGGCCCAGCACGCGCAGCAGGTCGGTGAGCTCGTCGGGGTCGCGGGCGCGGCGTCCCTCAGCGAGGTGTTGCAGCTCGGCCCAGGTGCGGGCCAATGCGTCGGAATCGAGGAGGTCGCGCAGGCTCAAGCCCTCGGCGGTGCCGAGCAGCTCGGCGAGCAGGTCGGGGTCGAGCGACAGGGCGGCGGCGCGGCGCTCGGCCAGGGGCGAGTCACCCTCGTACAGGAACTGCGCCACGTACCCGAACAGCAGCGACTGCGCGAAGGGGCTGGGCCGCGGGGTGGTGACCTCGACGACCTGCACGCTGCGCTGACGGATGCGCCCCATCAACTCCACCAGCGCGGGCAGGTCGTACACGTCCTGCAGGACCTCGCGCACCGCCTCCAGCACGATCGGGAACGCCGGATAGTTCGACGCCACCTCCAAGAGCGCCGCCGACCGTTGACGCTGCTGCCACAAAGCCTGACGGTGCCCCGGGCGGCGGTTCGGCAGCAGCAGTGCCCGCCCGGCGCACTCGCGGAACCGTGACGCGAACAGCGCCGACCCTCCCACCAGTTCGGTGACCAGCGCCGTGATCTCCTCGGGGTCGAACAGGAGGTGTTCGAGCACGTCGGGTGCCCCGGCCGAAGCGCCATCCTCCGCCCACGGGTCGCCCAGGTCGGGCAGCCGCAGCACGATGCCGTCGTCGGCGTGCATCGCCTGCACGTCGACGCCGAAGCGCTCGCGCAGCCGCGCCGCGATCGCCAGGGACCAAGGCGCGTGCACCCGCGCACCCCACGGTGAGTGGACCACGATCCGCCAGTCGCCCAGCTCGTCGGTGAACCGTTCGACCACGATCGTGCGGTCGCTGGGCACCTGCCCCGTCGCCTCACCCTGCTCAGCCACGTACGTGAGCAGGTTGGACGCCGCGAGCTCATCCAACCCCGCCCCCAGCAAGCGGGATCGGGAGCCCGCGGCGTCCGCGGCCACCTCACGCACGAACGAGCCGAGGGCCTCGCCGAGCTCGGCGGGGCGTCCGATGGTGTCGCCCTTCCAGAACGGCAGCCGTCCGGGCTCGCCGGGTGCGGGGGTGACGAGCACCTGGTCGTGGGTGATGTCCTCGATGCGCCACGTGCTGGTGCCCAGGGTGATGACGTCGCCGACGCGT
>CALMPQ010000230.1 GCA_937872005.1 uncultured Propioniciclava sp. | reverse complement strand
CTTCCCCCTGCTGGGGGCGCACTCGCGTGCTCGTGGGGGCTGCTTTCAGCGGTCGAGTGCGCGTGGGGCAGGGCGGCCCCACCGGTATCGGCTCCGGACGATGTCACCCACCACCGCCACGAACTCGGCCGGGGTCTCGAACACCAGGTCGCCCTCGAGGCGAAGGACCTCCCAGCCCAGACGGTGGAACCTCCGGTCGCGCTTCTTGTCCCGCTGGGCATGGCCGTCTTTCGAGTGGAACTCACGCCCGTCGAGTTCGATGACGAGGAGCAACTCCTCGAAGACGAGGTCGCCGTACCCGACCACGTCACCCTCGCCCGCGAGAATGGCCCGGTTCGCGCGCCATCCCGTGATGCCGTGCGTGCGCAACAGTTCGTGGGCAGCGCACTCGAGACGCGACCATGGCTCGTCGCGCGCGAGGTCCAATTCGCGCCGCAACGCTGCCGAGCCGCGCCGACGGGGCGTGAGGGCGAGCGCCTCGCGCATCTTGGCCAGTTCGATGCCTCGGCGGAGCGCATCGTCGATGTGCCTCGGGCCTTCCGCGATGGCCAGGTCGAGGGCGGTCATCGGGAAGGTCGTGATGCGGATGCCTTCCGCGCGTCGCGTGAGTCGGCGTGGCACCTCCCGACGCTCCTGCCGGAACCCGGGCCAGGCACCATGGATCCGCTTGACCGCGATGTCGATGAGGTCGGGCTGCGGGAGTTCCTTCCAGCCACCGATCACGCCCGCGGCCAGCCCGGTGACCACGGCGTCCGGGTCGGCGAGGCACGCCGAGCGTGCTCGGACGAGCAAGGACGACGCGCCCGCGGGCGGGCCGTAGATATTCGGCAGGATACGGACGAGCGCCCCCGTCCGCACGGCATGGTCGATCAGGACCCGCTGGTCGCGGTGCTTGCGCCGGTCGAGCAGGCCAAGGCCTTCGGCGAGGATGTTCTCCCGGTGGGGGTGCACACGGCTACCCCATCATCCCGCGCCCACCGGGCGACAGGGGGGTGGACAACTGCCCCACGCGCACTCGACCCAGGAACCCAGCGTCCGTGGCCCCTCGAGTGCGCGCCCAGCAGGCCCGGACGCCCCGCCTCACACCCCCTGCTGGTCGCGGTCCTGCCACGTGCAGAGGCAGGCCTCGTTGCCGTCGGCGTCGGCGAGGATCCACCAGGACGGGGCGCGCTCGTCGGACACGAGGCGTCCACCGGCCGCCAGCGCACGCTCGAGACGCGCTTCGGCCTCGTCGTGCGCGACGGTGACGTCGAGGTGGATGCGGTTGCGCACCGGCCGGGGCTCGTCGAGCTGCTGGAACCACAGGTTGGGCCCGAGGTGCTGCGGGTCGACGAGCAGGTCGTCCTCGACCGCCTCGTAGTCGAGCACGGCCGCCCAGAACGGCAGGATCGTCGCGGCGTCCATCGTGTCGATCGCGACCTCGACCTCGGCCAACGCGGCCAACACCGGGCGTCCACCCCGCTCGTGCACCAGCACCGAGATGCGGTTGGCGAGGTCGACGTCGAGCGGCGTGACCGCCCCGACGTCGTGGGTGCGCAGCGCGAGGTGCACGCGCGCGAAGCGCAGGTCGACCTCCGGGTGGTGGCCCACCTGCTCGGCCAAGGCGGCCACGGCGGCGACGAAGGCCGCGGCGTCCGCGAAGCTCGCCCAGTCGGTGGTCAGGTGGAGCCGACCGAGCAGCAGGCGCCAGCCGGGAGCGCCCGCCGACGCCTCGGCGCCGGTCAGCTCGACCAGCTCGGGGGTAGGCGTGGGCGCCGAGGGCCATTCGAGGGGCTCGTCGATCTCGTCCCAGTCGACGAAGGTCCAGCCCTCCTCCGGCGAGCCGTCCAGGGTCACGATGGTGGTGTTGCCCAGA
Source organism: uncultured Propioniciclava sp. (assembly GCA_937872005.1). Taxonomy (GTDB): domain Bacteria; phylum Actinomycetota; class Actinomycetes; order Propionibacteriales; family Propionibacteriaceae; genus Propioniciclava. The sequence goes on along the minus strand of CALMPQ010000230.1, from coordinate 1,665 downwards.
CGGCGGCCCACGACCTCGGCGATGTCGATGCCGCTGACCCGCCCGCCGATCCACATGCGCAGCGCCGCGCCGTGGCTGACCAGCAGCGCGGCGTCGTGGCCGGCCGCGGCGATCTCGGCGATCGCGTGGTCGTAGCGGGCGAAGAACTCGTCGGCGTCCTCGCCGCCGGGGATCTTCGCCGCACGGTCGCCCTCACCCCACGAGCGCAGCGAGCCGACGTAGCGCTCCCAGACGGGCGACATCTCGTCCTCACCCGCCTGGATCTCGCGCAGCCCGCCGATCACCCGCACGTCCAACCCCCGCGACTCGGCCAGCGGCGCCACCGTCTGCTGCGTGCGCACGAGGTCGGAGGCGTACACGGCGTCCACGCGGTGGCCCTCGAGCCGCTCGATGAGGGTGCGCGCCTGGTCCTGGCCAACGGCGTCCAGGTCGGCGCCGGGGATCGCGGTGTCGAGGAGGCGTGCGACGTTGCTGGGCGTGCGGCCGTGCCGGACGAGGTAGAGGCGCATGGCTCCACCCTAATCACCACCCGCGTAAGGGGTCCGGCCAAGGTGAACCACGGACGCCCCGGATGCTAGGTTTCAAGCGCACGAGTGTCACACCTCGAAGCCGTCTTCACAGTGGAGGAATCATGAGCAAAGCCCCCGTCAAGGTCGCCGTCACCGGTGCGGCCGGCCAGATCTGCTACGGCATGTTGTTCCGCATCGCCAGCGGTGAGCTCCTGGGCAAGGACCAGCCCATCGAGCTGCGCCTCCTGGAGATCACCCCAGCCCTGAAGGCGCTCGAGGGCGTCGTCATGGAGCTCGACGACTGCGCCTTCCCGACCCTGAGCAACGTCGTCATCGGTGACGACCCCAACCAGGTCTTCGACGGTGCCAACATCGCGCTGCTCGTGGGCGCCCGCCCGCGCACCGCCGGCATGGAGCGCGGCGACCTGCTCTCCGCCAACGGCGCGATCTTCACCGCGCAGGGCAAGGCCCTCAACGACGTGGCCGCCGACGACATCCGCGTGCTGGTGACCGGCAACCCAGCCAACACCAACGCGCTGATCGCCCAGAACAACGCCCCCGACATCCCGGCCGAGCGCTTCAACGCCCTCACCCGCCTCGACCACAACCGCGCGATCAGCCAGCTCGCCGCGAAGCTGAACGTGCCGGTGACCGAGATCAAGAAGATGACGATCTGGGGCAACCACTCCGCCACCCAGTACCCCGACCTGTTCAACGCCGAGGTCGGTGGCAAGAATGCCGCCGAGCTGGTCAACGACCAGGCGTGGCTGGCCGACGAGTTCATCCCGACCGTCGCCAAGCGCGGCGCCGCGATCATCGCCGCCCGTGGTTCGTCCTCCGCCGCCTCGGCCGCCAACGCCACCATCGAGCACATGCGCGACTGGGTGCTCGGCACGCCCGACGGCGACTGGGTGTCGATGGCCGTTCCGTCGGACGGCTCCTACGGCGTCCAGGAGGGTCTGATCTCCTCGTTCCCGTGCGTGGTCAAGGACGGCCAGTACGAGATCGTCCAGGGCCTCGAGATCAATGACTTCTCCCGCGCCAAGATCGACGCGTCGGTCGCCGAGCTGGCCGAGGAGCAGGCCGCCGTCGAGGAGCTCGGCCTCATCTGAGTTCCCCGAACCGGCCCGCGGCCGCCCGATCCAATGCGGATCGG
>CALMPQ010000229.1 GCA_937872005.1 uncultured Propioniciclava sp. | reverse complement strand
CGGCTCGGCGTCGGGCAGCGCGTAGAGGCGTCGCACCTTGCCGGAGTGCACGAGGGGCAGGTCGAGTCCGTAGTCGTCGATCACGGCCGTGATCCTACGCCGAGACCTCGGCCCCGTCGGCGGGCGTCAGCGTGCCGAGAACGACCGGCCCGTAACTTTCCCGGCTCGGGGTGCGTTGAGCAGGGTGTCCCGCATGGGACGCTGACCGATGAGGAGGTGGGCCATGAGGGCACCCGCGCTCGATGAGGCGTTCACCGACTTCGTGCGCGCGTCCACGTCGTCGCTGACCCGCACAGCCTGGCTGCTCACCGGCGACCACGCGCTGGCCCAGGACCTCGTTCAGAACGCATACGCCAAGACGCTCCGCGCCTGGGACCGGGTTGGGGGCGGCGACCCCCTCGCCTACACCCGGCGCGCGGTCGTCACCGGCAACATCGACCGTTGGCGCCGCTCGGGAGCCGAGTCGCCGGTGGGGCTGGGGTTCGAGCGGGCCACCCCCGACGCGTTCGAGGATCGGGTCGCCGATCGCGACCGCGTCACCCGCATGCTCGCCACCCTCACCCCCACGCAGCGTCGAGTCATCGTGCTGCGCTACTACGAGGACCTCACCGAGGCCCAGACCGCCGAAGCCCTCGGCATGACCCTGGGCGCGGTCAAGGCGGCCGCCCATCGGGCGCTGGCGGCCCTCCGCTCGCACTACCCGGACGCCGCGGGCCCGGCCCGCACCCCCACCGACACGCAGGGAGGAGCCCAGCGATGAACGACCTCGAGAAGTTGTTGCGCGATGACCTGCACGACGTCGCCGGTTCGGTCGACATCCCCGTGTCGCTGGAGGCGATCGCGGCCGAGTCCGCTGGGCTGGGGCGCAGGGCGTCCCGCGTCCGCTGGGCGCTGGTCGCCCTCGCCGTGGTCGTGATGGCGCTCGCGGTGTGGGCCGGGCAGGCGCTCCTGGTCAGGCCACCCGACCGCGCCGTCCCGGACCCCCTGCAGACACCGACGGTGACCGCCGCCCCGACGCCGGAACCTGCGCCGTCCACCACCTCGCACACCCCTGAGCCCTCGCCGTCGGCCACCGTCGGGCCGAGCGGGCGGACCACGCCGATGTACGTCTACTACGGCAACGAGCAGGGCGGCCTCGTGCGGGAACTCCGACAGGTTCCCGCGGCGACGCCCGCCCGGGCCGGCGCCCTCGAGGCCATGCTCGGCACGCCGCACGACCCCGACTACCGGTCACTGTGGAACCCGGGCACGCAGGTGCTGGGGCTGTCGAAGTCGGGCGACGTCATCACCATCGACCTCTCGAAGGAAGCGCTGACGGTCAACTACGGGTCGTCCTGGGAGGGCCTGATGGTCGACACCCTGATCTGGACGCTCACCGAAGCCTTCGAGCCCACGGACAAGGTGATGATCCTCGTCGAGGGCCGGCCGTTCACGGCGGGCCACGTCTCCTTCGACCGGCCACAGGGTCGGGCGGACCCCTCGAACAGCCCGATCCAGGTGGTCATCGATGCGCCGGTCCACGGCGCGACGGTCCAGTCGCCGGTGCAGGTGGCCGGCCTGGCGACGGCCTTCGAGGCAACGATCCTGTGGACGGTGACGCGACCCGACGGGTCTCCCGTGGCCGACGGGGTCGCGCGGACCGCCGAGGGCATGGTGCTCGCGCCGTTCGCGTTCGACCTGCCCACCCTCCCCCCGGGAAGCTATGTGGTGGCCGTCACCCTGGACGACCCCTCGGGCGGCGCGGGCCCGGCACCGGCCTCCGACACGAAGGTGTTCACGGTCGCCGGCTGACACCAACTGCGGCCGCGGGTAGCCTCGTGACATGGGACGACCACTCAACCTGGCCGCCGCCATCGCTGCCGCGGTCCTTGTCACCGGGTGTTCCGCGCCCAGCCCACCACCTGCCTCCCCGACGCCTCCACCCTCCACCCCGGACGCCGCGCCCCCGGCCACCAGCCCGGCCGGGACGCCGGCGTCCCAACCCCGCCTGGCCCCCGACGGCCGCCCGTTCGTGGTCAACGAGGTGGCCGACTTCGACGAACCGTGGGCGATGGCCTTCCTGCCCGGGACGCCCTGGCTGGCGATCACCGAACGCTCCGGGGCGCTGCACCTGCGCCACCAGGAATCGGGTGCGCTCGTCGAGGTGGCCGGCGTTCCGTCGGTCGTGGCGGCGGGCCAGGGCGGGCTCGGTGACATCGTGCCGGGGCCGACGTTCGCGGAAGACCAGACCGTGTACCTCAGCTGGGTCGAACGCGGCGACGGCGGCACCGGGGCCGTGGTGGGCCGGGGTCGGTTGGTGACCCAGGACGATTCGGCCCGGCTCGACGGCCTCGACGTGATCTGGCGACAGACGCCGAAGGTCTCGGGCAACGGGCACTTCAGCCACCGGATCGCGTTCTCCCCCGACGGGGAGCACCTGCTCATCAGCTCCGGGGACCGGCAGAAGATGGCCCCCGCGCAGGACCTGGACGTGACGCTCGGCAAGATCGTGCGGCTCACCCCCGACGGACGCCCAGCACCCGGGAACCCCTTCGCGGTGGACGGATCGCCCAGCGACGAGATCTGGAGTTGGGGCCACCGCAACCCCCTCGGCCTGGCGTTCGACGCCGACGGGCGGCTGTGGTCCTCCGAGATGGGGCCCCAGGGCGGTGACGAGGTGAACCGCATCGAGCCGGGCCAGAACTACGGGTGGCCCGAGGCGTCCAACGGGTCGCACTACGGCGACGGGGAGATCCCCGACCACGCGCCACAGGACGGCTTCGAGGCCCCCTTCGTGTGGTGGACGCCGTCGGTCTCACCGAGTTCGCTGATGATCTACTCCGGTGACGTGTTCCCGCAGTGGCAGGGCGACGCGTTCATCGGGGCGCTGTCGGGACGGGCGCTGATCCGCGTCGACCTGGACGGCCCCAGCGCCACCGAGGGAGACCAGTGGGACATGGGCCAGCGCATCCGCGAGGTCGAGCAGGGCCCCGACGGCACCATCTGGCTGCTCGAGGACACCCCCGGCGGCCGGTTGTTGCAGTTGACTGCCCCCTGACGGGGCTGGGGTCACTCCCCCGCGATCGCCTCGTCGGAAGCCTGGAGGAACTCGAGCAACAGGTCATCGACCTGCTGGGAGATGACCTTGAGCTGCTTGGCGCGCTGGCGCCCGGCCCAGGCCTGCACGACCAGGTTGCGCTTGGTGTCGAGGGCGGCCAACCGTGGACGCCAGCCCTGCACCCGGTCGTGGGCCGGGTCACCCGGCTGGACGGCCTCGACGTGCGCGCGGAGTGCGGCGATCTTGGCCTCAAGGCGTCCCTCGGGGGTGCGGGCGTGCAGCGCCGGGCCGAAGCTCGCCGCGAGGCCCTTGAGCTGCTCCGCGCGGGCAGGATCCTTGAGCAGTTCGACCACTTGGGGGCCGACCATCGTCGCGATGGCGGCGACGAGCGCCTTGCCCTTGGTGAAGTTGACTGCGGGGAGCTTCGCCATCTGCGGACCTTTCCTGCTGGTGCGCCCACGATACGCGGGCGGTTCCCGCAGGCGTGGACTGGGACGCCTCGGCCGGCACCGACCGGCCACCAACGATGGCCCGGCGTGCCGCGAAACGTCGCCCGCATGAGCGCTGACCGCACCCTGTCCCTGTCGCTTCGCGTCACCTCGCACGATGGACGCCCCGACCTCGACATCCTCCTCGACGGACGCCCCGCCTTCGTCGACGTCGCCCCCGGATGGAAGGGCTTCGACCCCGACCACATGCTCGGGGTCGACTCGCCGTTGCTGCCCGTGCCGGGCGGCCGGTGGGTGGCGCTGAACCGCTGCACCTGCGGCGAACCCGGGTGCGGCACGGTCGCCGCGTGGGTCGAACCGTCAGCCGACGGCGCTCGCGTGGCCTGGAGCGACTTCCGCGATTTCGTGGGCGTGTTCCACCGCCCGGTGGTGGACGAGATCACCGACGTGGAAGTGGCGCACAGCAAGCCCTGGGACCTGCCGTCGCTGCACTTCGATCGCGCCCAGTACGTCGCCGAGGTCGAGCGGGCCAGCGCTGACCGCTCGTGGGAGACCCCGGGGCGGACGACGGCGCGGCTGCTCCACGAACGCCTGGCCCTGACACAGCCGGTGCTGCCCGGGGGCTCACGTTGGTGTGGGTCACGCCGATGTGGGAGGGCGGCGACGGCATCGTCGTGGGCTTCCAAAGGAACCTGGCCGACCCACCGTGCGGCATCGAGCAGCAGTTCCTCCGGCTTGCCAGCACCTTGGTCGACCCGACAGCTGCGGCAGAGGAGCTGGCCGAGCGTCTGGCGTCGGTGCCGGTGGGGCGGTGGACGGCCGAGTTCGGGTTCACGCCCTGACCCCCGAGCGGGGTCAGTCGGTGACCTGCACGATGCCGTGGGCGCCGCGCTCGGCGTCCACCATGATGTGGCTGACCACCGGGTAGTGGCCCGCCTCGGGGAAGGTCAGCTCGACGAACCCGCCCTGGGCGGGCAACAGGGGCAGCACCTGGGCGCCACCGTCGGTGGCGCCGAACGCGCCCTCGCCCTGCTTCAGGGTGTAGGACCCTTCCGTCCAGGAGGTGTCGAACTGGCCCCCGACGATGTGGAACGAGCTCGCCCGGTTGGGCCCGGCGTCCAGCACCCAGAACCGGACGCGCTCGCCCACCTTCACCTCGAACGGGTGCAGGTCGTACTGGTTGGCGATGCCGTTGAACACCACGCGGTCGGGGCGCTCGGCGACGACCTTGTCGGCGTCGAGCTCGTGCGCCTCGTCGGCCGAGCGAGCGGCGTGGGCGAGGAACACCTCCGACTGGGTCAGCACGAAGGAGTGGTCAACCTCCGCCAGCCCGTCGGGCTCGATGATGACCGCGCCGTGCATGCCGGCGGCGATGTGGGACGACATGGGCATGGTGGAGCAGTGGTACATCCAGATGCCGGCGCGGGTGGCGGTGAACCGGTAGACCAGCGACTCCCCGGGCGCGATGGTGCGCATCGGTTGGTCGGGCGCGAGCGCCCCTGCGTGGAAGTCGATCGAGTGCCCGATCGTGCCGTCGTTGACGAGGGTGATCTCGAAGACGTCGCCGACGCGTCCGTGGAGGACGGGGCCGACCGAGCCGCCGTTGAAGGTCCAGCGGGTCTGCCACAGGCCGGGCGCGACCTCGAGCGGCACCTCGGTGACGGTGAAGGTGACCTTGCGCACGGTCTCGTCGGTGAGGGGCGGCAGTGTGGGGTCGACGAAGGCGCCGAGCGTGTCGGCCGGGTTGACCGGCGGGATGGCCGCAGCTCCGCCTGTCGGGGTGCCCATGTGGTGGCCCCCGTTCGTGGCGGCCCCGGCCTCCGGCGCGCCCACGGCCACGATGTCGAGCACCATGCCCATCTGGCGGTGCCCGGCGACCGAGCACCAGCCCTGGGTGGAGGCACCGATGACGCCGGCGTCCAGTTCGGCCGTGGCGCCGGGGGCGAGGCGCGGCGTCCGGGACGCCCCGATGACGAGATCGTGCGCCATCGCGGTGTCGGTGTTGGTGAGCACCACGACGAGCCGGTCACCGGCTGGCACCTCGATGCGGTTGGGCTCGAAGGCCATGCCCACTGCCTTCACCTCGACGCGGGTGGTGTTGCCGGTGGGTGCCATCCCCGTGGCGGGGGCCGCCGCGTTCGTGGCGAGCCCCGCGGCGTTGGGGTCGATGCCGACGCCGAGGGTCACCGCGAGCACCAGGGTGGCCACGGCGGCGACGACCTGGTTGCCGCTCCAGACGCGGCGCTCGGGCTCCCCGTGTGGCATCGGCGCGGGACGAAGGGGGCCCGTGGACGCCCCTTCCGTCTCGCGCTGGTGCACCACGGCACGCTTGGCCCGCGCCGACGCCTTCGCGCCCTGCACCAACAGCGGCAGGAACACGACCAGCGCCGCCAGAACGACCGTCGACAACGTCACCTTGACCCACGACGGCGAGGGCAGCAGCCAGAACGCGAGGCCGGCGTTGATCACGGCCAGCCGCCAGCCGGCCCAGCGGTCGAACCAGGCCTGGCCAGCGCGCACGACCGAGGGACCGCCACCCATCACCGAGGGGATCAGGTACGACAACGCCCCCGACAACAACTGCGCCGCGAACCCGACCGCCAACACGCCCCCGACCAGCGGGAACACGTCAGCGAGCGCCCCCCACGACGGGGTCACGACGAGCAGCGCACCCAGCCAGACGATGCCGATGGCACCCCACACCAACGCGGCCAGCACCGAGGCCGGCGCGAACTCGCGCAGCCCCTTGGCCATCAGCGGCCGGGCGAGGGCGCGACCCCACCAGAGGAGTCCGAGCGCGTAGACCGCGACACCCAGCAACGCCATCGGACGCCAGCCCACCAGGGTGCCCGCCACCGCCACGACGAGCCCCGCGACCTGGATCGGAAGCGCCCGCTTGGCCAGGGCTTCGGCGCGGTCGTCCATGCGCGTGCGCAGCATGGTGGGCCAGAACGTGACCAGGGTGCCGGTCACGGTGAGGCCGATCCAGCCCAAGAGGTTGGTGGCGAGGTGGGCGACGAGCAGGCGTCCGTGCCACTCCTCGGGGAGACCGAACGCCAGCGCCGCGCCGAAACCAGACCCGATCGGCAGGCACAGCGCCGCCGCCACGTAGGAGTGCGTCACCACCCGGAACCGGCTCGGCAGGGCCTTCCGCAGCACCCGCACCAAGTGCGCCGCGTGCCACAGCACCGCCGCCGACACCAGCACCACCCCCACCACGACCAGCCACCACTGCGCCAGCGGGACGCCCACGAAGACCGCCAACCCACCTGCGGCCAGCAGCAGGATGCGGACGTTCTGGCGGCGGCGTCCGGCCTCGTCGGGGAGGGTGCGCAGCAGGGTGTGGGCGAAGTGCTCGCTCCACACCAGCGCGGAGTGGGTGAGCGCGCCCAGCAGCACCAGGTGGATCATGAGCCAGGTCGCGTCGGGCACCCAGCGGTGCACGAGCGTGATGACGACCGCCGCCGCGAGCCAGCCGAGCGCCACGTAGTCGCGCAACCGGCTCGGACGCCGCACCCCGCTCATGCGCGCACCGCGCTGGACACCGCGGTGACCGCGAACACGAGCAACGACACGACGGTCACGACCGAACCTCCTTGCCACAGGACCCCTCGGCCCGTGGCATCACCGACGACACGCAACAACAGGCCGCCGTGCAGCAGCACCAGCGGCAACCAGAACGAGAGCCGGTAGGGCAACGGGCGCCCCAGCACGGCGGGGAAGATGACCGGCGCGTGCGCCATGATCATCGACACGCCGAACCCCAGGAAGGTGGCGTGGATGACGACGTCGTACGCGGCGTCCGAGTTGGGGGCGCCCCCGATGAGCCACACCAGCCCGGCCAGGCCGAGCCAGCCGTAGCCCAGCAGCAGGGCGGTGCCGTTGTAGCGGCGCAGACCCGTGGTGGTGCGCACCATGCGACGCGCGACGTCGTCACGCGCGAGCCAGGCCGCGGTCGCGATGAGACCCAGCCCCAGCAGGCGAGCGCCGACGTCGGCCCACACCAACGCGGACGCCGCGGCCGCCACCACCCACGTGGCCAGGCCGACCAGCCTCGGGATGGCGCGAGGACCCAGCGCCAACTGCGCCAACTCGGCGCGCTCGGCGGCGATGGTGAGCACCAGGAATGCCGCCAGCAGCGGGATCAGACCCGCGAGGTCGACCACCAGCCACAATGCGGCGGCGGCCAGCGCGGGCAGCGTCGACAGCACCTGCACTGCGACGAGCGGCAAGGGAGCGCGGCGCCACAGCCCGACGTAGACCGCCGCGAAGGCGAGCATGCCCTGCACGAGCAGCATCTGCCCGAGCAGGTGCGCGCCGAGCGCCAACGACATTCCGCCGGCCCCCAACAGGGCCGGGGCGAGGTGGGCCCAGGGCTGGCGCAGGGCCTGCGCCCGCTCCAAGGCGATCAGCGTGCCCATGAAGCCGAGCACCATGACCATGCCGTGCACCCCGGGCAGGTGGCCGGCCGGGACGGGAGCCCAGACGCCGAGGGCGAGGAGGGCGGCGTCCAATCCAGCGAGCATGCTGGCGCCGCCGAGGGCCAGGATCGCCACCCGCCAGCGTCGCGACGAGGAGCCCGGGCGAGGTTCCAGGTCTCCCGGCCTCGACGCGGCGCCGGAAAATATCGCCGTCGCTGTCGCCCATGCACAGG